>JBDNSL010000021.1:0-30613 GCA_047719095.1 Acetobacter sp. | reverse complement strand
ACCCCGCCCTGCTCGCACTCCCCAACCTGTTCATGACCCCCCACGCAGGCAGCGCAACAATAGAAACCCGGACCGCCATGGGCATGCTTGCACTGGATAACGTGAGCGCCATGGCAAAGGGCACCCCCCTGCCATCGGGCGTAAGCGCGTGAGGGTTAAACACAAAGGACAGACACCATGACCATGCGGCTTTTCTGCGTTCTGGCAATCGGTCTTTGCGCCGTGCTGTGGTACCCGGCCTTCCATTATCAGGGCGTATTGCAGGTTCTGGGGATCAGCTTTCTGGGTATGGCTGTGATCACAACCTTTCTGGAACGCTCAGGCCCGCCCTCGGCTTCCAAAAAATAACCGGCTGAAAACAGACAGGGCCGCATAGTGCGGCCCTGTTCTTTTATAAATGCGCGCCTGATACGCAACAGGCTCGCACACGGGGCCTTGAGGACGTTACAGTTTTTCGCGGCCTTCAAGGCTGTCACGCAGGGCTAATGCGGTATCACGCACAACCGGGCCATGTTCGCGCTCCAGCCTGCGGATGGTAAAATGTGCCCGGGCCAGCGCACGGTAATGGTTGAAAAACGCCGTATTGAGCGATGCGCCACACAAAGCCCCCGCAACAGGCATAAGCTGGACAGAAATTTTCTGCCCCAAAGCCAGCCCGTAATGCGAGGCCACTTCGGCTATCAGCATAACAACCGGGCGGCCACGCAGCACGGCGCGGGCCGAAAAATAACCCAGTTCGCTCTCTTCCCCATTCCTGCGGTTGGGGAATGCCTTGAGCGCGAACACCTCCAGACAGGCGCGCCGCGCGTCCGGGTCGCTCAGGTCCTCGCCCTCTTCACGCGCAATACGGGCTATCTCACGCATGATGGTCAGGGTGGTAAACCCAATATCGGGTGCGAGTCCGGCAAGCCCTGCAAAACCACCCACAGCGCCCGACACAGCAACAGCCGCCTGCAGGCCCGACGTACGCCACCGCGAGTCCTCCATGGCGGTATCGGCCGGGCCTTTCATGCCCAGCACCGCCATGTCAAACGCGCGGGTAATGGCGGTTTCGGCCAGTGCGCGCAGTTTCTGTTCCATATTGGGGGCCATGCCCAGACCACGCATCCCCAGCCGCGCGGCATGGCCTACGGCCCCACCCATAAGGTCGGCCAGACGCACCAGAACGCCACGCCCGGATTCAACCGCGATCAGGGCGGTTTCCAGTTCTCCAAGCTCGCGGCCATTCAGGGCCAGCGGGGTCAGGGCGTTGCCTGCTGTTTCCTTCATGCTCATACGTGCCTTTCCTGTCTGCTACCTGCCTCATTTACAGCAAATGCGACAACCGGCGCTGCCAGAGCGCCCTATGCTCTTGATTGCGGCCGATCATAACAGGCTGATCGTATGAAAAACAGATGACCTGTTCGCGCGCCCGCCCTGCGCCCATGCAAACAGCGTTGTAAGCGTGGCCTTAAGCCCTTACACAAGCATGAAGAAACCGGCTTAACGCCGCGCCGCTTTTAAGGAGCTTTCCTCATGGCTGGTCTTTTCCGTCTTTTTCCCTTGCGTGCAAGCGCCTCTAGGTCCGGGCTGGGCCGTCTGGGTTGTATCGCCTCTGTTCTCGCGCTGGCGGCATGTGCTGCCACACCGGAACAGAAAACCTATGACATGGCTTTGGCCGACGCCCGCACGGACCCCGCCCTCTGCCAGTCCATCCGTTACTACCCACTTCTGGCAGAAGCGTGGCAAAAAGCGCATCTGGGAGATGCGGACGCGCAGGATGCCTCCGCACCCGCGCCGGGGAACCTGCCCGAGATCAAGGTTACGGCCTCCACCCCCATGCCTAACGTAAGCTTCCCCCCCTATTCCCAACGCGCCTGCCACATGACCGTTCAGGCTGGCAGCCATGCGCCGGAGACAGGGTTCATGACCGTGGCCTACTTCATGCATAACGGCAAAGTGGACACATCACTTGTCAAATGGACATCTGATACTGAAGTCTCCCAGTATTATGATGCGCTGAAGGCCAAGATCAGCAGTGGTGTGGACATGAACAACCCCACCCTGAAAGCCTGCATGACGCACTACCCCGCCTTGCAGACCAACAGCACGGACCCCTCCGTACAGCAAGCCGCAGTCAGCCTGCGCGCTCTGCTTGTCCGCCACTGTCTGGCTGACCATGCAGCCCTGAAAAACCTGTATTCCGATATGTATTTCATCCACCGTTAAGCCCTGCGGCCTACGCCATGCCAACATGCCTGCACAGCCCTTGCGTTGAGGCCCAAAAGCCTCATCCTGCACGGATCAGGCTTACCGATTACAGGATACAGACCTTATGAAATATCAATCCATTGCCCCCAACTTTGCCGTAACAGGCCAGATTGCGCTGAGCGATATTGCCGCAATCAAGGATGCCGGGTTTAAAACCGTTATCTGCAACCGCCCCGATGGCGAGGAAGCAGGCCAGCCCACCGCTGACACCATTGGTGAGGCCGTGCGTGAAGCCGGGCTGACCTTTATTGCCATCCCCATTGCTTCGGGCGTGCCCCCCACGTCCGACGTGGTGCTGGAAACGCAGGAAGTGCTCAACACACTGCCGGGGCCGTATTTTGCCTATTGTCGCTCGGGTAACCGTTCCGCACAGGCATGGATGCTGGCCACACAGGGCTAAACCTGCACTGGCTTGCTACACTGGCTTGCAAAAAGGCCGCCCGGTTGGGCGGCCTTTGTTTTTTCACAATAATTTGATAGCTGGCAAAACGGCCCTGCCTCAGTCGGCTTTTACCCACCCGCCCATCTGGCACAATACCTGCCAGTGTGTCGCCGAAACGGGGCAGACGGACAGGCGAGACTGCCTGACCAGAGCAAGCTCCTCCAACGCCGGTTCGGCCTTGATCTGAGCAAGAGTGACAGGTGTGGGCATGGGGCCAACTGCCTTGACGTCCACACACACCCAAGACCCACCTTCGGCCGTTGGGTCGGGGTAGGCTGCACGCACCACCTCCACCACACCCACAATCGCACGCTGCACGTTGGAGTGGTAGAAAAAAGCCCTGTCCCCCACCGCCATGGCGGCAAGGTTTTTTTTGGCCTGATGATTCCGAACTCCGGTCCATGGCTCTACAACATTTGCAACCTGCTCGTCCCAACTGAACGCGTCAGGCTCGCTCTTTATCAGCCAGAATGCCATGTTATTCAGCCAGTTGCCCATCGCGGAAAACCGTACGTAGGGGGCGCACAATCACGCTCTCAAACAGGTCCACCTTGGCGTAGGGGTCGGCTGCGGCAAAGCCCTCGGCACTCGCGCGGTCCTCGGCTTCAAGCAGGATCAGGCTACCGCAGGGTTTGCCGTCTGAATCAAGCTGTGGGCCACCAAACTGGATGCCTGCCTTGTTAAGCTCCAGAAAAGCCAGATGCTGGGCACGGGTGGCCATGCGCAGGTCCAGCGAGCCGGGGCGGTCCGTACAGATAATGGCAAACAACATGCCTCTTTTTCCTTCTGTTGTGTCTTACGGGCATGGTCGCCCATGAAGAACTGCATCGTGTCAGAACGCTTATAATGCTATAAAGGAGACAGCAGCAGTCCCACTTTGAGACATATCGCCCCCCACGGGCAAGGGTGTATGCCCTTGGCCCTGAACCAGACTTACGGAGCGGACCAACTTTTGAGCGCCTCACCGACCCTTGTCGCGCGGACTGGCAGTTTTTTCCACCGGTACGCCAACCCCGGCCGGTTTCTCAAGCTGGGCGCGCGCCTTCAACCCTGGCTGACCTGGCCTGCCATCGCCTTTACCCTTGTGGGCCTTGGCTGGGGTTTGTTCTATTCCCCCGCTGACTGGCAGCAAGGAGATTCCGTACGGATCATGTACGTGCATGTACCTGCGGCCATGCTGGCCTCTGGCGGATACGCAGGGCTTGCCCTGTGCGGCGTGCTCTCGCTGGTATGGCGCCACCCGCTGGCAGACCTTGCCGCGGTGGAAATAGGCCCCGTTGGCGCATGCATTACCGCATTATGCCTTGCTACCGGCTCCATCTGGGGCAAACCCATGTGGGGCACATGGTGGGTGTGGGATGCGCGCCTGACCTCCGTGCTGGTCCTGTTTTTTCTCTACCTTGGGCATATCGCCCTCATCCGCGCTTTTGATGACCCACAGCGAGGCTACCGCGCGGCCGCCATTCTGGCACTT
The DNA here is from genome assembly GCA_047719095.1 of Acetobacter sp. Classification (GTDB taxonomy): domain Bacteria; phylum Pseudomonadota; class Alphaproteobacteria; order Acetobacterales; family Acetobacteraceae; genus Acetobacter. Next base: position 26,447 of record JBDNSL010000021.1, on the reverse strand, counting down.
GCCGGAGCCGTGGACCTGCCAATTATCAAGTTTAGCGTGCAATGGTGGAACACCCTGCACCAGCCCGACAGCATTACCCTGACCGGGGCCCCCACCATGTCCGCCTCCATGCTGTGGCCGCTGGCCCTTTCCACTATCGGGTTCTCGCTCGGGTTTGCAGCCATTGTTGTGGCCCGCACCCGTGCTGCTGTCATGGAAAGCCGTATTCGCGCCCTGCTCTCCTCCCCCCGCCGGGGTGGAGGTGCCGCATGACCCATCTCCCCTATATTGTGGCCAGCTACGGGCTGGCCGCCGTTATGGCGCTTGTTCTCTCCCTTGGTGCGGCCCTCAGGCTCAGGCGTGACCGGGCCAGACTGGCAGCTCTTGAGCAGACCCATAACCGCAACGCAGGAACACCCCTTACTCCATGACCCGCAAGACCCGTCGCCTATGGCTTGTCATTGCCTGCGTTGCCTGCCTTGGCACTGCGGCCGCCCTGATCCTGCGGGCTTTTTCTTCCGACATTGTTTTCTTTGTAACACCGTCCCAGATCGTTGCCTCTCCTCCGCCAACAGACCGCACGGTCAAGCTGGGGGGTATGGTTGTGGCGGGTTCGGTCAAGCGTGAAAAACACGGAGAAACCCCGGTAGCCACCTTTGCAGTTACCGACGGACAGGCCGCCGTAACCGTGCATTACGAAGGCATTCTGCCCGACCTGTTCCGCGAGGGGCAGAGCGTTGTTGCCATTGGCACGGTTCAGCCGCCGCATGAGTTTATGGCAAGCGAGGTTCTGGCCAAGCATGACGAGACCTATATGCCCAAGGAAGTAGCCGAAGCCTTGAAAAAATCCGGCAAGTGGGACCCCCGTTTTGGCCCGCCCCCCAGTGCAGCAAGCTGGAACAACATGACCGTGCAGGACGCAGGCAAAACCCTTTCCGCCCCCGCCGCGACAAACTGAACAGCCTGAAAAAGAAGACGGGAGCCTCCCCCCAGATATGTTAAGCCCCGAACTTGGACATTACGCCCTTGCGCTGGCCTGTGTGCTGGCCGCCGTGCAAGGTATTGTTCCCCTTATTGGCGCATCCCGGCGCGACGTGCGGCTTATGGCGCTGGCCCCCGGCCTTGCCATTGGGCAGATGATCGCCCTTGGCACGTCTTTCCTCTGTCTGGTTTATGCCGCTGTCACGGACGATTTTTCGGTCCAGAATATTGCGGAAAACAGCGCGGTCTCCAAACCCCTGCTCTACAAAATAACGGGTGTATGGGGGAACCACGAAGGCTCCATTCTGCTCTGGGCGCTTATTCTGGCCCTGTGTGGCGCAGCCGTTGCGGCCTTCGGGCGTAACCTGCCCTCCGCCCTGCGTGCGCGCGTTATTGCCGTGCTGGGCCTTGTGGCCACAGGGTTTGAGCTGTTCTGCCTGACCACATCGGACCCATTTGCCCGCATCTGGCCCGCCCCCATGGACGGACAGGGCATGAACCCCCTGCTCCAGGACCCCGGACTGGCTTTTCACCCCCCTATTTTATACACGGGGTACGTGGGCTTTGCCGTGCCCTTTGCCTTTGCCATTGCCGCATTGATAGAAGGCCGGGTGGACGCGGCATGGGGCCGGTGGGTACGCCCGTGGGCCGTGGCCGCATGGTGCTTTTTAACCTGCGGCATCGCCATGGGGTCCTGGTGGTCCTATTATGTGCTGGGCTGGGGGGGCTACTGGTTCTGGGACCCGGTGGAGAACGCATCCCTCATCCCGTGGCTGACCGGTACGGCCCTGATCCACTCCGCCATTGTGGTGGAAAAGCGCGAAGCCCTTAAAATCTGGACCGTGCTGCTGGCTATTGCCACCTTCTCGTTCTCACTCTCTGGCACGTTCCTTGTGCGTTCGGGTATTCTGAACTCGGTGCATGCCTTTGCAAACGACCCCGCGCGCGGGGTGTTCATTCTGGGCCTGCTCGGCGTTGTTATTGGTGGCTCGCTCGCCCTGTTCGCCTACCGCGCCCCCACCTTGACCGCAGGTGGGCTGTTTGCCCCCATCTCGCGCGAGGGGGCGTTGGTGCTCAACAACATCCTGCTGTGCTCCCTGTGTGCTGTGGTGCTGACCGGCACCATGTACCCACCCTTTATGTCCTTGCTGTTTGACCGCACCATCTCGGTTGGCAAACCGTTTTTTGATGCAACGACCATTCCACTGGCCCTGCCGCTGTTCATTTTTATGGGGTTTGGCCCCATGCTGCCATGGAAGCGCGCGCAACTGTGGCCCGTGCTGCAAAAGCTCTGGCTGGCAGCCATTGTGGCCGCCATAGCCTGCGCGGTTGCTGTGTTTGAACTGTCTGGCGTTCTGGCCATTCTGTGTGCCGCCGCAGCCCTGTGGGTTATTGCCGCCAGCATTACAGATATGGCTGGGCGCACGCAGTTGTTCCGCGTGCCTTTGGCCACCAGCCTCCAGCGTGCGCGCATGCTGCCGCGCGCCATTGTTGGCACCGCCATTGCCCATGCGGGCGTGGGCATTACCGTGCTCGGCCTTGCTGCCATGTCTCAGGCACAGCACAAAATTGTGGAGGTGCCCATTGGCACCACGGAACAGCTTGCCGGGTATGAATGGACCCTCAAGGACGTGGAGCAGGAACCCGGCCCCAACTACACCGCCATGGTGGCAACACTGGAAGTGCGGCACAATGGCCATCTGGTGACTGTCATGCACCCTTCCAAGCGCAGCTTTAACAGCCAGAACCAGACCACGACCAATGTTGCCATCCATACCAACATGCTGGCCGACCTGTATGGCGTTCTGGGTGACAAACATGGCCCCGACACCAACCCCACCTATGTCCTGCGGCTGCATTACAACCCGCTGGCACCATGGATGTGGCTGGGTGCGCTGATCATGGCATTTGGTGGGGCACTCTCCCTTTCCGACAGGCGCATGCGTGTTGGCGCCCCCCAACGGGCCAGACCTTCCCCCGCTGCAACCACGAGTGTTCCATGACCACACCTCCGGATAACCTGACCCGCCGCCGCCTGCTTATGGCCCTGCCGCTGGCCGGAGCCGGTGTTGCCGGTGTTGCCTTCTGGAAAATGCTGGATGGCATGCAGCACGGCTCCTTCAACCCGCATGACATCAACGCCCCCGTGCTGGACCGGCCCGTGCCGGACTTTACAGTGGCCCCCCTTCCCCCGGCGGAAGGGTTTACAGCGCAAGACCTGCAACAGGTTACCAAGCCTGTGCTGGTTAATTTTTTTGCCTCTTGGTGCATTCCCTGCCTTGCGGAAATGCCAACCCTGATAACCCTCAAGGACAAGCTGGACATGTGGGGCATTGCCTACAAGGACAAGCCCGAGAACACGGCCAGCTTCTTACGCCATTCTGGCAACCCGTTTACCCGTCTGGGCGATGACCACGCGGGGCGGGCCGGAATTGAATGGGGCATTTCTGGCGTGCCGGAAACATTTCTGGTTGGGCCGGGTGGTGTTATCCGCTGGCACACGGCAACCCCACTGACGGAAGACACCATTACCAAGGTGCTGCTACCACTGGCCCACAGGTTGCAAACACCATGACCCTGTACCGCAAACTGGCAGCCTGCCTGCTTGGCCTGCTTCTTATGGCATCCCCCGCACTGGTTATGGCGGTGGATGACCCATCGGAAATGCTGAGCAACCCGCAGCAGGAGGCCCGCGCACAGGCCATTGGCGCGCAGTTGCGCTGCCTTGTGTGCCAGAACGAATCAATCGAAGACAGTAGTGCGGGCCTTGCGCGCGACCTGCGCCGCGTTGTGCGCGAACATGTGGCCAAAGGCGAGGACAACCAGCAGGTTATGGACTGGATGGTCAGCCGTTACGGCAATTTTATCCGCCTTAAACCTGCCTTTTCAGCTGGCACGCTGCTGCTTTGGGCCATGCCGGTTCTGGCGTTGCTTATTGGGGTTGGTACGGCTTTTCTCTTCTATCGCCGCCGGGCCGCAAGCCCCCCACCACCGCCCCTGACCGAAGACGAAAAGGCCCGTCTGGCCAGACTGACAAAGGACTGAGAGCATGATCTGGTTTTCCATCGGGCTGCTCAGCCTGTTTGCACTGGCTCCGGCCTTTTTAACCCTCTGGAAGCGTACCCGCAGTATTCGCGACGAGCGCAGCACAGCCCTCGCCCTGCACGAAGCCCAGTTGGCCGAGGTAGACCGCGACCTTGCCATTGGCCTGATCGCTCCCGCCGAACACGACGTGGCCTTGCTGGAAATCCAGCGCCGCATTCTTTCAGCCGATACAGCCCCCTCTACCGCGCGGGCTAACAGTTCGGCCATGCTGGGCTGGTTTGCACTGGCTGCGGCCCCGGCTCTGGCTGTAGCACTCTACCTGACCAACGGCACACCTTCGCTACCCGCGCAGCCGCTTGGCCCACGGCTGATGGCCCAGCATATGCAAAACCGCAAGACAGATGCCCTTATTGCCCAACTCCAGCAAGCCGTAGCCGCCCTGCCTGCAGGGGACCCAAACCTCCGTCAGGGCTACCTTCTGCTTGGCCAGCTACAGGCAACAAGCGACCATTACGCGCAGGCGGCAGAGGCATGGGGCCATGCTCTGGCCCTTGGGTTTGATGCGGAACTGGCTGCCCGCACGGCCGAAGCCATGACCCGCGCCGACCACCACGTCAATGCGCAGGCGCTGGACCTGTTCCGCAAAGCCCTTGATGCAGCCCCCAAGGATGCGGAGTGGCGCTCAGCGGTACAAGGACGCATTGCACAAGGGGAGCATGATCAGGAAAACCCCTGAGCATGCCAGCATATTTTACTTAAAAACCACCACCGGGACGCGGCGCAAAGCCGCGGCTCCACACATCTTCCTTTGTACGCATGCGCGGTGGGCGCGGCTGGCACGAAATAAGATACAGCCCCACAACAAACACAATGTTTGAAAATGCGTTGAACCATACAGCCGTCCCGAATGAGGGAGGGGACGTGAGCGCCTGATACGCAACATACAGCGCAAAGGGGATGGAGATAATCCGCACGCTCACAAGCATATGCCGCAGCGGGTTGGGTTTACCCGGCTTGACCAGCACACGCAGGCGGCCAAGTCCGATAAAAAAGCTTACGCACAGGCACCAGACCAGCACGTTAAAAATCATGTTGCCAAAATCGTTCATGCCGGTCAGCACAAACACGGCAATAATGGAAACGGCGGAAAGCAGAAGCGAGCCAAACTGGCAGCTCATACCGGCATCAAACGCGCCAAAGCGCTCTGGCAGCCTGTCCGCCATAGGCTGGCAGACCTGATCGAGCAGCCAGCTATCCATACGTGTTATGCGTTCACCCAATGTCATGGCAGCAACTATAATGGATTGTGCGGTGTGATGCACGTAAATGCCGTGCATCACACATGTGCGGCCCGCCCTGTGTGGGTCAGGCGCTCTTTGTGCTGTCCGTGGTGGGCAGCACGCCATTGGGCGTATGCTGGTCCACGGCATCGGGCAGAAAATGCACAAGGGCGGTGACCACAGCATCGGCTGGCAGGCCGGTTTTTTCCACCAGATCATGCACGGCCGAACTCCCCAGAATGGAGCGGATTTCGTCCGGGGTGGCGGGCACATTGCCGCTCTGGCTGATCCATGAGCGGACCTTGTCCCCCAGTCCGGCCTGATCGGCCCTGTCCAGCAGGGACTGGAGCGTCTGCGGCTGTGTCAGGGACTGGAGCTGCTGCTTGACAATGGTCTGGACATCTCCCCCCAGAACACTTTCAACCTTACCTACAATATTCTGAAAGAAATCAGACATATCCATCATCTTTCCCATATGTGCCACCAAGGTGGCCAAGCGGCTGGTGCAGTCTCATTTCATCATGGACCGAATAACTGCTCTATGCGATACCTATAAACGGAAACCGGGTCCAGACCGAGCGTTCCCGTTTGAGAAGCGATAGCTGATATGCGTCTGAACCCACAAGGAAAAAAGGGAAAAACGGTCTACGTTTACCCTCAGACTCCCGACCTTCCTCTGTTGCAACAAAGTAGCCATTGTGCCCAGTCTTTCTTTTCCCCTGCTTGACAGGATCGGTCGCCTGCGCACCTTCCGCCCGTTAGGCCCGCCGGGTATGCCGCGCAAACTGCCGCTAAGCTGGCTGCTTGCCCCCAGCCCCTCGGCAATCGGGTTTGCGCTGCGCACAACGGCTGCCGCCCTGATAGCGCTTGTCATTGCCTTGTGGATGGAACTGGACGACCCGCAATGGGCAGCCATGACCGTGTGGATTGTTGCACAGGGCTCTCGCGGGGAAAGTATGTCCAAGGCGCGCTGGCGTCTGGTGGGCACGGCTATTGGGGTGGTTATGTCCATCACCCTTATTTCGGCCTTTAACCAGACGGCATGGCTGTTCTTTCCGGCCCTTTCCATCTGGCTGGGGCTGTGCTGCGGGCTTGCAACACTTGTACGCAACTTCCGCTCCTACGCGCTGGTGCTGGCAGGCTATACAACGGCCATTATTGCCATAGGGGCCATTCCCCACCCCGAAAACGTGTTTATGACTGCCATGTCCCGCGCGACCTATATTGTGCTGGGCATTGTCTGCGAAAGCACGGTGGCGGGCCTGTTTGCCCATAATCTGGCCGAAACCGCACGCCGCAACATCCGCGACAAGCTCCGCACGGCCCTGAGCAATGTGTCCGAGGCTGTGGCAAGCCTGCTGGCGGGGGATGAGGAAGCCCTTATCCGCTCACGCGCCATGTTTGGCCCCATCCTGTCCATTAACGACCAGATTGAATTCTCCGAAGCCGAAATGGGGCCGCATGGCCATGAGGGCGACCACGCCCGCGCGGCACTCGCGGCTGTTTCGGTCCTGCTTTCACGCGGGTTGGGCATGACCGTGCGCCTGCAATACGTGCAGACAGACCAGCCCACCTTCCGTGCGACTGCTGCCAATGTCAGCACCTTCCTCAGCGGGTTACCTGCCCGACTGACTACGGAAAACGGTGTGCGCATGATCCTGCGGGACCTGCAACTGCTCCGCGCAGAATGCCACCAGCAGATCGTGGACGCCCTAACGCGTGAGATCGGGTCCGCCTTTACGCTGGAGGATGAACACGCCCAGATATCCGCCCTGCTGGACGGGCGTATCCTGCACAACGCCATGGATGAACTGCTGGGCGAGTTGGAGCAGGCCATTCGTGAATACGACGCCAGCCAGCACTTTATTCGTGGCGACCACTTCCACTTCCGTCTTCAGTCCCATGTGGACAAGCGCGAGGCAGCCTATAACGGCGTGCGCGCAGCCGTGGCCCTAAGTGCCGCCGGGCTGGTATGGGAATGCACGGCATGGCCCACGGGCCTGGGTTTTATTACCTTTGTGGCCATTGTGTGCGGCCTGTTTGCCACGCGTGAAAACCCGGTTGTTGCAACAACGCAGTTCATGATCGGTGGCATATGGGCAGCCCTTGTGGCGTTCTTTCTGGTCTTTTTTGTCCTGCCCACACAGGCCAATTACGAAATGCTGGTGGCAACACTGGCCGTTCCCATGTTTGCCGGGGGGCTGGCTGCGCGTAACGCAGGCACGGCCCTGCACTCTGCTGCCTATACGCTGCTGCTGCCCAACTTTGTACACCCACTCAATCAGGGCCGGGTGGACGAGGTAACTTGGTTCAACTCCACATGGGCCATTCTGCTGGGCGTGTTTTTTGCAGTTCTTATTTTCCGCGCGGTGCTGCCGTTCAACAGTGCAGCGGAACGCTGGCGTATGCGCCGGACCCTGCTCCGCGACCTGCGCACGCTGGCCTCGGCCGAACCCATGCCCATGACGCGCGACTGGATCGGCCGCAACATTGACCGCTTTGCCCGCCTGATCCGCCACGCAGGCCCCACCCCTTCCCCCACAATCGAGGGCTGCCTGCAAGGCACGCTGGCAGCCATGACCATAGGGCTGAACATTATCCGCCTGCGCGCACTGCTCCACCGCAACCAGATCCCCCCTGCCGCACGCCGGGCCATAGAAATTGTGATGAAACGGATGAGCCACTTTACCGGCAAATACGGCCACACAGCCCATGCCGCCCGTGTCGCAACAACCGCATTGCGCCGGATGGAAGCAGCAGAACCCAATATTTCTACCCGTATCGAACTCACACGCGCCATTGCCTACCTGATTGTGGTCTCCCACGAACTGGATGCCAACGCTGTCTTTTTGGATGCGACCCGCCCGTATCGTGCAGTGTGAACAACCACTTGCACTCAGCGGCCTAGCGTTGGAGCACTCCCCCCCCAGCTTGGCCATAGTCCTGCCAGCCACATCTGGCTTTGCTCGGCCTTAGCAGGGTGAGGACACATCTATAGCCATACTTCGCGCACGCGACAGGTGGTCTGGGTATTTTCTTTTGCGGCTCAGCCTCTGCCAATAGGCAAGGGCTGCACCATTGCAGTGCGCTTACAAAACACCGGCTTCAATACACGGGCTTTGCGTGCCTCTACCGCCACAACTGCCACATTTGACAGCCCTAGCCGGCAGACACACCCCCTACCATAACCAGCATGAAAGCCATGCTGGCAGATGCCCTCACTGGCACCGTATAGGGCAAGGCACAGGGGCTTCAGACCGAGCTAAAGCCCACTGCGTTCAATGCTCCTCAACATCATGGAAGCGGGTGTAATCCACCGTAATACGGCCATCTGGGCGCGAGAGCACAATATCCACAAAGCGATGGTTATGTTGCACGCGGTCAAACCGGTATGCGGTCCGTGCAAATACTGTCTGGCCCAGTGCCTCGTCCGTGCCGGTAACGGTTACAATAATCTCGGCTTCCTCGCTCTCCAGTTCGGCAACAGTCTTGCCATGCAAGGGGCTTTCAGGGGTAATCACATGGGCCATGACAAATGCAAACCGCAACACCGGCACATGGGATTGCATAAGCAGAAGCTGGTCAAACTTACGCACCAGATGCCCGTTGTCACTCATGACCAAACGGGATAGGGCGACCTCAATATCCACCGATAAAATTACGCTCATCCGCAAATTGGCAATACGAATGCACAGGGCGGGAATGCCCCCTTCGTTACTGATAACCGCCATATTGCTAAACATCAGCCTGGCCCGCGGGCGGGCAAAGCGGGCAAAAACCACGCCTGTAGCAAGGGCTGTCAGCATCATGCCCACAAACACCTCAACCGACACCACCGCATTGGCATAAGCGCCAATCGGGCTCATGGTGCCATAACCTACGGTGGAGAGTGTTTGCACACTAAAAAAGAACAAAGACAGAAGCGTGCCATGCGACAGACCGGTAATCTGCCCTGGCGCCAGCAAATACAGCAGAGCAAATACAAGGTTGATGACAATATAGGACACGACGGAAATAGCGGCAAAAGAGGGCCAGCTGGCCGTGAGCGCATGGTGGTACAGGTCACTCCACACGCTGTCCTTCAACCCCACACGCACGACATCACGGTGGCTTTTTTCTTCAACCAGCGCATGTGCGCGAAAGCGCTTGACCGCTTCTTTGGTGCTCAGGCGAAAACGCCCATTTCCCTTAATATCAGGCTCCGGCGCCACATCCTCCAGCCTGGTATGGCGTTCCGCATCCCCTTTATGACTGCGCTTTCTGTAATGGTGGAAAAGTCTTTTCATAATCACCGCTCCGCGCGCACAACCATGCAGAAAGGCCTGCGCATTGTTGCGGTCTTACACAAGAATAAACATTCGCGCTCCATGAATCCTGCATGGAAGACCTGCTTAACTTGCAGTTATTTTTTAAATCCTGATTTTTCCAAGAATTTATGTCAAAAAATGCATCCATATGAAAATAAGAACACTGTAATTTGATATAATTAATTCACAAATACTCAAGACTGGAGCAGGCATCTAAAAATCTTATCAACCAACTCCAACCTAGGCACGATCATACGGCAGCTATTGGATGGGTAACCAACTCAACCGCTATAAAATATACCAAACAAACCACTGGCAAAACATCACGCCTTGCAAAGGCCTCAATCTGTAAATTTTAGACGCGGCTCCATCTTCTCAAAATTTTTCTCTCCAAACCAACGTGCAGCATTCACGGCTGATCTATAAAATATCTCAACACATCTACATAACGCCGGAATGAAAAGCTACTTCTGGTGTCCATCAGCCTCATCAAACGGCCTGAGCACAATGTTCCCTGCATTGCGCGCCCAAGCCTGTGCATCATCTGCTGGTGGGGTCGCATTCCCTTTGGTCAGGCTACCATTGGCCAGCGTTTGCACATCCATCCGGTTGAGCGTGCCAGACTGCGCCGCCGCACTCTGGGCTGCCCGCGCCCAAAGCACATGAGCTTTGGCCTGATCGCCCTGACTGGCCGCTATCCGTGCTGCCAGAGCAAGGGCACGCGCCATGTCATGATATGCGCCTTCATCCTGGCATAGCCCTGCGGCCTCTTCTGCCTGCTGCAAGGCCAGAGCCGGGTTGGACTGGCGGAGCATACGGGCCTGAATTTCCGCCCTGTCCGCCTGTTGCGTTGCAGAAAGCGGTGCCTTGAGGCCACTCAGGTAGGATGCCGCATTGCGCAAGGCGGTCTGGTCCCCTTGGGCATCGGCAGCAAGCCCCATAACCAGAGCCGCCCGTGCGGCCACACTCGTATCGGGCGAGAGCATGGCATGGGCCGCCAGAGGTATGGCCTGTGCAAAGTGGCCAAGCCGGTAGTGACTGGCAGCCTCCACCAGATCAAGCGAGAACTGCTCCGCCCCACCACGCAGTTGCACGGCCTGCCGGGTTGCCTGCGTGGTTTGCAGCGCATCGGCTGGTGTGTTGGCTGCCAGTTGCGACACGGCAAGGTCATACCCTGCCTCGGCCACCGCAGTTCCATCATCGCGCACAAGGGCAAGATTGGCCGCCTTGCGATACTGGGACACGGCAACCGTGTAACGCCCCAGATCAAACGAATCCCGTCCTGCTGTCATGGCCTGATCCCACGCAGCATCATCAAGTGCTGTGGGTTTGGTCTGGCTGGCACCACACCCGGCCAGCACCAGAGGTGTGGCCAGAACCAGCATATGCGTCAGGCGTCTCATGGCCGCACCTGTTTGGGAGCAAGGCGTTTATGGTGGGTAACCTTCTGCCCACCCAGCAGCCACATGCCGCGCAACTGGTCTGTCAACTGCTGCAACCCGTATAGCGTGGTCTGGGCCTGCGCCAGCATGGCTGGCAGGTCCGCCGTGCTGGCCTCCAGATTACTGGCAATGGCAGGCAGGTGGGGGCTGGCGTCCTTAACATCCTTGGTTGCGGATTTGAGGTTGCCCATTGTTGCATCTGTTTTGTTCATGATCCCCGAAACCTGTTTTTCAATCGGCTTGAGCCGCTCGATCACGGCATCCAGAGAGGCAATGGTGGCTTCGGACTGGCGAATGAGCTGATCATTGGTCATCAACTGTCCGATTGTCCCTTTACCGGCGTGCATATCGGTAATGGTGCCATCAAGCTGTGCCATCATGTGCCGGGCACTGGCGAGTGCTGGCATGATTTCGGCCTGAATGCTGTTCAGGGTCGCGGTAATCTGGTCTGCGGGGTTGGGTGCGGGTGTTGCGGACACAACAGCGTAGCTCCAGTCCATCGGGTCCCCATGCCCACGGCTGAGGTCGAGGTAGGATGCCCCCGTCACAATAAGCTGCTTGCGGATAAGGGCAGTACTGTCGCGCCGGATAAAGGGCTTTGCCTGCGGGTCCAGATCGACCATGGCATACATATTGCCCGATGGGTTGAGCTTGATACTGCGAATGGTCCCCGCATGGGCACCCATTAGCTGTACATCGCCCCCCACGGTCAGCCCGCCAACGCCTGATGCGGGCAGCACCACGCGCAACCGCGCCGGAGGCGTCAGCCAGTCACGCAGCACGCCAGCCTCGATAACCGCGCCCCCAAAAATGAGTATGCTCAGAAGCACGAGAAACCCGACCCATTCATCTGCATAACGCAGAGAAATGAGCGGTTTTACTTTTTGTCGTAAGCGGAGTTGGAACATTATCCCATCCGTACTGCTACTAGACCATCATCTGCAAGCCGCCAGGTTGCGGTAATACCCTGCCGGTATTCCTGCCAGACTGCGTTATTCCTTACCAGCCAGATAACCCCGGCACCCCTGTCGCGCGCCTCGGTTATTGCTGCCAGAAAAGAATTGCTCAATTCCGCTGGGCCACCCTCGATCGGGTCTTCCAGCAGGAGTAAATGGGGGCGCCCCAAAAATGCCCGCACACAGCTTGCGCGCATCAGATCATCTTCGGGTAAAAAACTTGGGCTTTCCGTGGGCAGGCCGGGCAGGCCAAACCGTTCGGCCAGATGTGCTGCATCCTGCACCAGATCATCAATCTGGCGCGTGGTATGGTGCAGTTGCTGGAGCACGATCGCAAGATGGATTGGCACAAACTCGGGCCAGCTTGCCCTGTGCGTTACCCGCCCGATGCGCCCGCGCAGGGCGTTCAGTTCGCGGTCTCCCAGATCTGCCCAGTCCAGCCCCATAAACCGCACTGCCCCCCCATCAAGCGGCACAAGGCCACTGCACAGGTCTGCGAACATGGTGGAATGGCTTATATCGCGCGCCTCTACCACCATGCAGTCCCCGGGCATTAACTTCATGCTGAACGGAACGGGGGGTAGCCCACTCTCATCAAACGAAGGAATGGCCTTGTTCAGTTCAAGCAGGGGGCCGGAAGCGTAAACATCCATCTTACAGGTCCAGACTGAACAGCACGCTCACCACCATCACAATCAACATCCCGCGTGAAAAACCGCGGGGCAGCAACGTGCGGAGTGAATCCTCGTTAGTGGCGGTCAGCCCTGTCAGGCAGCCACCAAGCCCCACCACAAACCCGACAGTGATAAATTTGAGCGGGATAATAATGTAATCCGTTCCGGACATGGCCGTTGCCACATCATCCAGAAAAACCCAGACCGGGTTGTTAATGACCCCGGACATGCGGCTCATGACATACCCTGTCACAAGGGATGCGAACGAAAACAGGATACCCAGCGTAAACCCGGCCACGGTAAAGGCCAGCGTCCGGGGCAGAACCAGCAGCAAAAACGGGTCTATACCCACAGCCTGCATGGAGCGGATTTCTCCGCCAATGCTCAAAAGCCCCAACTCCGTAGTGGAAAGCATGCCATTGCGCCCCAACAGGAGCACGCCCACCAGAATGGGCGCTATCTCACGCACCACAATATTGATCAGGATTGAGCCGGTCATTGTGGCAAGCCCGGTCAGGCCCAGCCAGTAAATAACCTGAGAAACAGCGGCAACCCCGGTCAGCACCCCCGCGAACATGGTGGCCACCAGCCCGCCACGGATAATGCTGTTCATGGTGCTGATAAATTCGTACCGGACCGTTCTACGCCATGAGTGGGCACGAAAACTCTCGAAGATCACCCCCCATGACGCACCCAGCATAATCAGCAAAAAGCGGGCCTGCCGACGCGTCAGCCGCCCGATCCACGCCATTTTGCCAAGCATCCACTTGATGGGCGCAAAAACGCGACCTTCCCCCGCCTGCTCCGACTGCCCGGACAAAACGGGGTCCCGCGTTGTGTCGGTCGGTGGGGCGTTGGACTGGGTGGACTGGGAGTTCTCCTCGCTCATCGGCGGGCTGCCAGCGTGTAGGCGCGCCCAAGCCCCAGATGAGGCACAAAGAACGAGCCACGGCTGCGGAACAGATACCGGTCACGCAGACTGGCATAAACACGCTCCGTAACCTGAATGGTGCCGGGGTCTATCGCACTTTCGGCCATCAGTTCGGCCAGAGAGACGGTTTGCCCCCACAGGTTGAACACTGTTGGCGCCTGCCCCACAGCACCGCCAAAAGCGGGGCCATAATCCATACCCATGGTAAACACGGGTTCCAGATCGGCAGCAGCCAGCGCGCCCATGAATGTTTCACGCATTTTGAGCGCGGCATTGGCCATCCGGAACAGGGCCGTGGGGTCTGGCTCGGTTGTGCAGCCCGCCATGCAGATCATGCGGTGCCCCGCCACTTCCACCGCAAAAAGCTGTTCTTCCTGCGCCACACTCTGCACCTGCGTGGCCAATTGGTTGATCAGGGCAATAAGGGTTGTGGTTTCCTTGTTCCCTTCCACCACCGGATCGGAAAAGCTGACAACAAGCACTGCCACGGAAGGATAGATGCTGGCCCCGGTTACAGCCGCCATTTCATCGGCCCGCATCAGCAAGTTATCGGACTTGGTGGCACCAAGCGTTGCGGCTGGTGCTGGCAGTTTTCCACCTTGGGCTGCGGGGACTTGCTGGGCTTCCAGCGCGCTCTGAGCCACAAAGCGTGTCCCGGCAATGCTGGCCATGAGGTCCACAAAATATTGCAGGTGCGGCAGCATGACCGGCTCTTCCAGCGCGATCATGCCCAATGCGCCGTGGGGGCCATGCACAGGATAGACCGCAAGGGCATGCGTGCTCATTTCACGCATGACAAGCCGCTCAAACCGTGTTGTCCGCTCATCCGTTGCCGCATTGCTGACGAAAAAGGATGTCCCCTCTTCCACCGCATCAAAGAACTTGCCCAGTTCTTCCCGCCCCATTTCAAACCCACCGGAATGGGTGTTCTGGGTCCGGTCATAAGTATCATCACAGACCATGGCCGCACCATCGTGCAGGAAGCGCCACAGGCTGGCACGGCGCGCGCCTGTAACCTGCGCGAGCTGTTCTGTAATAACCAGTGGTTCCGCCGTGGGGTCAAACAGATGGGGGGTTACGGCCACCTGCTGCAAAGCCCCACTCTCCTGAGCAACCTGGGACTGCTGGGCGGCCAGCCTGCGGTTACCCGCCTCGGTCTTGCGCAACTGGCGGATGTACAGCCCACCAAGCAGGAGGGAAAATACCGTGACAATTGCTGCAAACTGCAAGCTCTGGCGGCTGCTCTGGTGGGCAAAACTGCCAAAATCATTTTCGGGGGCGGCAATAAGCAAAATCCAGCCCTGCGAATAACGCGGCAGGGCGGACGCCATGGCAATATAGGTTTTGCCATCCCATTCCACATGCTTGGGGCCAAAACCGCGCACCCTGTAATGGTCATACCCCAAGGCAAAAACCGGGTAGGTTTTGGGGTCGAGCACCATTTTATCGGGGTCCCAGCCTGCGGCCTGCGCGTGCTGCATAAGGTTCCGCCCGGCAATAACCCTGCCGTTTGCATCCACAATCATGGCGCTACCGGTTTTGCCAATTTTAATCTTGTCCAAAAACGCGCTCAGTTCGTTGAGCGAGATATTGGTGGCAAAAACCATTTCATGCCCATCATCGCGCTTGAACCGGAGCGAGCTGGTCATGACAAACTGCTTGTCGGAGGGGAACAGGTAAGGCTGTGTCCACTGAATGCTGTCTTTGCCCGCTGTATTTTTATACCACGGGCGGGTCCGGGGGTCGTAATCATTAGCGGGCACATCATTCTGCCCGACCTTCTGCCCCATGGCGTTATACAGGGTGTGCTGGAAAACCTTTTTACCGTCCGCTCCAGTAACAAGGCGGACATGGTCCTGCACATCCTTGTTGGCCGAGCGGGTGATAAGTGTAAAATTCCCTTGGTCGTCGGCCAGATAAAAAGACTGCAACTGCGGAATTTTTTGCAGCATCACACTGCCGTAGGAATAGAACACCTTGTCCGACACAAGAGGAGGGGCGTGCTCGATCATGCCGCCCGCTATCAGGTTCCCCGCGGCAGAAGGGGCGATATAATCCCCCACTTCCTGCCCGATATACTGCTGGGTTGCCTCCATGAGTTCACGCGTGAGAACCGACACGCCCTCGCTCGTGGTGCGGTATGAGCTGATGCCAACCCACGCAATGGCCCCAACGGTCAGGATGATCAGAACAAAGGGGAGGACCATGTGCAGCAGCACCCGCCGGACGGATGCATTGTGCTGGACTGTCGGGTCTATGATCTCTTCAGAAGACACGCACCAAATTCCACTGCCTGTTGGCCATGAACGCTCACGCCCCCGCCGCCATAACGCCCGTTACGGCGGCTGGCACACTAGAAAAGGGCCAAGTTTTCCATACAACAGAGATGTATAACTGGTAACGTGCCTGTCACCAACCAAGTTGTCCACCCCTAATGGGTGGTGGCTGCTCAGACAGCCAGTTCCACCTCAAAGCGGGTCTGCACCCCAAGAGCCTGCCCCAGCCGTTCCAGACCGCGCCGCACGCTCTCGCCCTTTACCGCAACACGGGTGGAGGTCAGGGTCAGCACCAGCTCCTGCCCTTCCCATGCAAGGGATGTTCCCTCCAGCAGGCTCCCTGCCCCACCGGACAATGAATAAGCCAGTCGCAGCGCCAGACCACAGGTTATGGCATCGCGCCGCTCCTCCTCACCCAGCAGTGCAAAGGAAGGCATAAGGGCGGGCGCACTCATATCCACCGAATACCGTACGGCAAGGGCAAGGGACAGCCAGACACGCGCGCGGTGGTCAAACCCCGCACCCTGCACGCGCAAAATCCGCAGGTAGGTCTGCTCGGCCCGGTATTCGGGGTGGTCATGGCTACCAATATCGGACAACCAGCAGGCTATGCGGCGCAGGTGCTGCTCCTCCGCCGTTTCGTCCGGCTTGATGCAGCTTGTCCATGTCCACAGGATTTCTGGCAGCGTGTTGCTGCGGCCAAAACGCGCGCACATGTCGCGCGCAACACTTTCCATCGGGTCCTGTGGCAGATAGCTGGGGGCGACATTCATCATGTACCACCCCTCACGCAGGCCATCCACGCAGAATACAATTTTGCTGGGCTGGATTTTTTTCATCAGCCTACGCAGGACAACTGCTGCAAACGGAATATCATCCAGCCGTTTGCGCGGTGCTCCGGGCAGGCGCTCAAGGCTACGGCGGGAACTGTTCTGGAGCCAGCCTGTCATCTCACGCGCTTCCTGCACGTCCAGCGTGTAATAATGCACGATGTTGAGCGGGTACTGGGTGCGCGCAATTTGCAGGCGCGCAAGGGCACGGAATGCGCCCCCAACCAGATAAAGGGGCTGGCCCTTAACCCCGGACAGCCACTCCACGCCGTCTATATCCTGATCGGTCAGCAGTTTGGCCACGTCCAGATCGCCCTCGCAGCGGTCTGCAAGGCGGATCATGCCCAAGGGCAGGGTTGTGGCATCATGCCGCCCTGTCTCAGTCAGGTGGATAAGCTCGAGCGAGCCGCCACCCACATCGGCCACCAGACCGTCCGCTCCGGGAATACCGCACATAACGCCAATGGCGGAATGGTCGGCCTCCTCCTTGCCGGACAGAATACGCACCGGCACGCCGGGCATGCTCTGGCGCAGCATGTCCACAAAGGCCGGACCGTTTGTGGCGTCACGCACGGCGGCGGTCGCCAGCACCTCAAACGGGTCTGCGTGCATGGCGCGCGCAATGGCGTGGAAGCGGCTGAGCACCTCCATGGCCATGCCTACGCCCTCGTCATTCAGGCGGCCTGTGGTGGTAAGCCCACGCCCAAGCCGCAGCACGGCTTTTTCGTTAAAAATGGGCAGCGGATTGCGCGACACCCCTTCAAACACAACCAGCCGGACCGAATTGGACCCAAGGTCAACCACCGCTGAACGACGCTGCATGTCCGTCTCCATTACCAGCCGTTCCCGGACAGGCCATTATGCTGCCCGGCAGTATGAAAGTGCACAGACATACGCGACATATGGGAAAAAGAAACCCCGTTTTCAGTCATCCAGCATCAGGTCTTTGGCCTGCGACAGGGATGCGGGCGCCCGGCTCAGGGTTTCATGTGCTGCTGACCCCCGCCCGGAAAGGGAGGGATGGGTCATGAACCATTCGTGGGAGGAAAACGGCTTGGCCCCGGCACTCAGCCTGCGCCACACGCCAGTTTGCTCCAGAATCCAGGACTGGAGGTTGTCGCGCATGTTGGACACCATAATCTGGTCCAGCAGTTGCGCGTGCACTGTGGGGTTGGCAATGGGCACCATGCTTTCCACCCGCCAGTCCATGTTGCGGGTCATCCAGTCGGCCGAAGAAATAAAGATTTTGGCATGCCGCGAAGGCACACGGTGCCCGTTGCCAAAGGCAAAAATCCGCGAATGCTCCAAAAAGCGCCCCACAACGGACTTGATGCGGATATTTTCCGAAAGGCCAGCAACACCGGGGCGCAGGCAGCATATGCCACGTATGACACCCACAATCTTAACCCCTGCACAGGACGCACGGTAGAGGCAGTCGATCAGGTCGGGGTCCACCAGCGCGTTCATTTTAAGCCAGATCGTACCCGGACGGCCTGCCTTGACGTGGGCAATCTCCTCCTCAATCAACTCCTTGAGGGTGCTGCGGATGGTCATGGGGGAAAAAGCAATTTCCTCCATCTGCGCGGGCATGGCGTAGCCGGTCACGTAGTTGAACAGGCGGGCAGAATCCCGCGCAAGGGCCGGGTTGCACGTAAAGAACGACAGATCGGTGTAAATACGGGCCGTAATGGGGTGGTAATTACCCGTGCCAAAATGGGCGTAGGAGCGCACCTGTGCGCCTTCCCTACGCACCACAAGGCTGAGCTTGGCGTGGGTTTTAAGGTCGGCAAACCCGAATACCACCTGCACGCCAGCAGCCTCTAGCGCTCGGGCGAGGCGGATATTGGCTTCTTCATCAAATCGGGCGCGCAGTTCAACCATGGCGGTAACGGACTTGCCCGCCTCTGCCGCCTCGATCAGTGCCTTGACGATGGGGGAATCGCGCGAGGTGCGATACAGCGTCTGCTTGATGGCAATAACGTTGGGGTCGAGTGCTGCCTGCCGCAGGAACTGCACCACCACGTCAAAACTCTCAAACGGGTGGTGAACCAGCAGGTCCTTGGCGCGGATGGCGGCAAAGCAATCACCGTTAAAGTCGAGTATCCGCTCGGGAAAACGCGGCGTGTAGGGCGGGAAAAGCAGGTCCGGCCGGTCATCCACAATCATCTGCTTAAGATCGACCACCCCGATCATGCCCGAATGCACGGCAATTTCGTCTGGCGGCAGGTCCAGATCCGAGGCAATGGCTTCGGCCAGTTCCGCAGGTACGCGCTTTTCCATGTCCAGATGGATAACCACCCCACGACGGCGGCGTTTGAGCGCGCTCTCATACGAGCGGACAAGGTCTTCCGCTTCGTCCTCAAATTCCACGTCCGTATCGCGCACCACGCGCAGCACGCCGCTCTCGCCCACAACCAGCCCGGCAAACAGCCGGTCAATAAACAGGGAGATCAGGTCTTCCAGCCGGATAAAGCGCACACGTGCAGGCTCGCCCGCAACCTGCGCGCCCACAGACGGCAGGCGAATAAAGCGTTCAACCTGTGCGGGCAGCAGAATAAGCGCGTTCATGGCGAACAGGCCCGTGCCCTCGTACAAAAGACGCAGGCCCAGAGCCAGCCCCATATTGGGGATAAAGGGCAGCGGGTGCGCCGGGTCGACCGCGAGGGGGGTCAACACAGGAAAAATGCGGTCCATGAAGCATTTTTGCAGCCATTCGCGGTCTGCATCGTCCAGGTCCTGCGTCTCACACAGTGTGACGTGCGACTGGGCCAGCAGGCCGCGCAGTTCCACCCATATACGCTGTTGCTCACGCAGCAGGCTGGCGCACCGCTCTCGTACGGCGGCAAGTTGCTGGGCGGGGGTGCGCCCATCGGGGGAGATGGCCGTCAGCCCCTCGCGGATCTGGCCCACAAGCCCTGCCACGCGCACGGAATAGAATTCGTCCAGATTACTGGCACTGATGGACAAAAAGCGCAGCCGCTCCAACAGCGGGTTACGGGCGTTGTCTGCCTCTTCCACCACACGCTGGTTAAAGTCGAGCCATGAGAGTTCGCGGTTAATAAAGCGTGAGGGGGTTTGCAGCGTAACTTTCTGCTCCACCACTTTTTTGGTGCGCGCACTGGTGGTGGTTCTGCTGCGGGTAGGCGCTCGTTTGGCGGGCGCACGCGGGCCACGACTGACGGGGGTTGTGTTCTTTTTATCCTGTGCCGCCACTGATCTGCGCTCCCTCTCGTACATCACTCACCCGGTCCATCCGCCCTTGAAGGCCAACTAAAGACCGAACACCACGTCAACATATCCCAAACGCGATAGCCCCGAAATGTTCCGGGGCTTCAAATTGGCATCATGTCACAAAACTGAAATATTCCCTTCACACCTCACCGTCCTGTGCAAAAAGCCCCTCCAGCACGCTGGCCGCCAGCGCGCGGGTAACTTTTCCGCCCGAGGCCATGGCCGCCTGATCAAGCGCTCCAACACAGTCGCGCACCGCACTGGCCCGGCGTGGCAGGCGGCGCAGCAGCCACCGCGTAACCTGCGGGGCCACAACAATCTGACGTTCGGCCAGCAAACGCAACAACAGGCGGTGCAGCAGGTCCTCCTCCGCCTGTCCCAGCGGCACGGAGGACGTGGCGCGCAGGCGGCTGGCAAGGTCTGGCAGCAGGGCTGGCCAGCGCGCGGGCGGCTCGCGTCCGGCCATAAGCAGGAACACCCGGTGCTCACGCACCAGATTGATCAGGTGCAAAAGATCATGCTCATGGGGAACACGGTCGGCGTTATCGAGGGCGACAGCCTTAAACCCGCCCTGCTCGAACAGGGCTGCCACATCACGCTCGTTCAGCCTCTCTCCCGCCATGACGGGCGCGCCATACCGCCCCGCCCAGATGGAAAGCAGGTGCGTCTTGCCCGTACCGCCTTCCCCCCACAACGCCATGCGTCCTTCGGGCCAGCGGTAGGGGGCTTCCGCGTCCAGCACCCATGCGCGGGCGGCGGCGTTGGAGGGGGCCGCAACAAAATCCGACCGCCCGAATCGGGGGCGGTACATAAATGGCAAGGCTATCTGCGCCACCCCGTCACCTTCGCTTATGCGCCGCTTCCCGCCCTCTTTTGGGGTGCTGGAAGATGCTTTTGTTTCATCAAACCGTGTCATGCCGCTTTGCGCGCCGCGTGTCCTGCCGTAAAGACTGTTCGCGGGAATCCTAACTGACCCTGTTCCCGGCATCGACCTTATTCTCATTCGGACCAAGAGCGCACCCATGACGTCTTCTCCTAGCACCCCTTCCTCCGGCCTCACCTACCGTGATTCCGGCGTGGACATTGAAGCAGGCGAAGCCCTTGTTGACGCCATTCGCCCGGCCGCCAAAGCCACGGACCGGCCCGGCACCATGGGTGGGCTTGGCGGCTTTGGCGCTCTGTTCGACCTGAAGGCCGCAGGCTTTACCGACCCGGTTCTGGTTTCCTGCACCGATGGCGTTGGCACCAAACTGACCGTGGCCATAGATAACGACCTGCACGAAACCGTGGGGATCGACCTTGTGGCCATGTGCGTGAACGACCTGATCGTTCAAGGCGCTGAACCCCTTTTCTTTTTAGACTATTTTGCCACGGGCCGCCTGTCCGTTGCGTCTGCCGCCAAGGTTGTGCGCGGCATTGCCAAAGGGTGCGAGCAGTCCGGCTGCGCCCTTGTGGGCGGCGAAACGGCGGAAATGCCCGGCATGTATGCCGACGGCCACTACGATCTGGCCGGTTTTTCCGTGGGTGCAGCCGAGCGCTCGGCCCTGCTGCCAGCAGGCATTGCAGCGGGCGACGCCCTTATTGCCCTGCCGTCCTCTGGCGTGCATTCCAACGGCTTCTCGCTCGTGCGCCGCATTGTGGCCGATGCCCACCTGACATGGACAGACCCCGCAGCCTTTGCCCCCGGCCAGACGCTGGGCGAAGCATTTTTGGAACCCACACGCCTGTACGTGCGCTCCGTACTGGCCCTGCACAAAGCTGGCCTGCTGCATGGGGCTGCCCACATTACAGGTGGTGGCCTGCCCGGCAACCTGCCCCGCGTACTGCCCGACGGGCTGGACGCGGTTATTGACCAGACATGGCCCATGCCGCCTGTGTTCAAGTGGCTGGCCCGCACGGGTAATGTGGACGGGGCGGAAATGCTGCGCGTGTTCAACTGCGGCATTGGCATGATCCTGATTACCCCTGAGCCGGAAAAAGTTCTGGCCATGCTGGCGCAGGCCGGGGAACCCGCTTTTTGCATTGGCTCCATTGCCAAAGCGGAAACCCCCGATGCCAAGCCGGACCTTAAAATGCTGGTCACCCCGGATTTTCGGGCAGCATGAGCACGCCAAAAACACCTGTCGCCATTTTACTCAGTGGTCGTGGCAGCAATGCCACAGCCCTGATAGAGGCGGCGCAGGACCCTGCTTTTCCCGCCCGCATCTGCCTTGTTCTAAGCAACAGACCCGAGGCCCCGGGGCTGGATATGGCGCGCAAAGCGGGCCTGCCCACACTGGCGATCGACCATAAACCCTTTGGCAAGGACCGCGCCGCCCACGAACGCGCAGTCCACGCCGCACTGGAAGCCTCCGGGGCCAAGGCTGTCTGCCTTGCAGGGTATATGCGCCTGCTAACCCCCTACCTGTGCGGAGCATGGGCTGGGCGGATGCTCAACATCCACCCCAGCCTGCTCCCCGCATTCCCCGGATTGCATACGCATGAACGGGCGTTGGCCGCTGGCGTGCGCCTGCATGGCTGCACGGTGCATCTGGTTACCGAAGGAATGGATGAAGGCCCTATTCTGGGCCAAGCCGCAGTGCCCGTACTGCCAGATGACACGGCCGAAATGCTGGCCGCGCGCGTTTTGCAACAGGAACACGGACTTTATCCTCTGGCCTTGCGGCATTTTTTAACGCAAAACCCGGCAACAGCGGCCAGTGGTGCTGCGCTTGTGGTGGCATAAGCTACCTTAATACCCTGCTTTCCGAACGGTTTTTCTGCCCCCATGACCACACCAGCGCGCCCATCCTCTTCCAAACCGCGCGGCAAGTTCCGCCCCGCTCCCCCCCAGCCCGACCCAACGCGGGATGTGGCGTTTGATATTCTGTGCGGTGTTGTCGAACACCGCCGCATGCTCGAAAACAGCCTCTCCCGCTCGGCAACAGCGCATCAGGCCGAAGCGCGTGACCGCGCAGCCGCTCACAGGCTGGCAGCAGCAACCCTGCGCCACATGGGAACGCTGCGTACGGTTTTGGAACCTTTTTTGAAAAAGGAACCGCCCGAACCCGTGCGGGTTGCGCTCATGATGGGCTGCGCACAACTCCTGTTTTTGGAAACACCGCCCCACGCAGCGGTTGGCACCACAGTGTCGCTCCTGCGCAGGCGCAAGCTGGCCCCCTTTGCAGGGCTTGCCAACGCCGTGCTGCGCCGTGTGGCCACCAGTGGCCCCAGCGTGCTCGATGGGCTGGACCAGCCCCGGCTGGATATTCCCTCATGGCTGTGGACATCATGGGCAGGGCTTGGCAAGGGCGTGCCGCGCGCCATAGCGCTGGGCATCAGCCATGAAGCACCACTCGACATTACCCTACGCCCCGGTGCCCAAGCCCCAGAAGAGGGCATACTCCTGCCCAACGGCTCCATCCGCCTGCCCGCAGGCACGCGGGTTACCGAACTGCCCGGCTATGAGGAAGGCGCATTTTGGGTGCAGGATGCCGCCGCAACCCTGCCTGCCCGCCTTTTGAACGTACAGGCGCACGAACAGGTAGCCGACCTGTGTGCAGCACCCGGGGGCAAAACCGCCCAGTTGGCCATAACCGGGGCCACGGTCACAGCAGTTGAAAACAGCCCTGCACGCCTGCTCCGCTTAAAAGAGAACATGGCCCGCCTTGGTCTGGATGTCCGCACCCTACAGGCCGATGCCGCCACATGGCGGCCGGACGCCCCGCTGGACGCCATTTTGCTGGATGCCCCCTGCTCGGCCACCGGCACGGCCCGCCGCCACCCCGACGTGCTGTGGGTCAAACGCCCACGGGACCTGACAACCCTGACCGCCATGCAGGACAAGCTGCTGGCCGCAGCCATGGACATGCTCCGCCCCGGTGGCCGGTTGCTCTACGCCGTATGCTCCTTGCAGGAGGAAGAAGGGCCAGCCCGTGCACGCGCAGCCCAAGCTTTGGGGCTTGTGCCCATGCCATTCACCCCCGAGGAACTCTCCTTTCTGCCAGAAGCCCTGACCCCCGAAGGCTGGCTGCGCACCCACCCCGGCATGTGGGCGGACAAAAGCGGCATGGACGGGTTTTTTGCCGCCCGCTTTACCCGCGCGGCCTAAAGCACACCCACCTAATGCAGGCAGCCGCCCGGTAAAAGCGCATAAACCGTTTTTCTTCAGTTGCGCAGGCGGCTGCTATTGCGGATAAACGAGGAATGAGTGCTGCACCATTCCCCTTGATTGCTCCAAGTATTCTGGCCGCCGATTTTGCGCGGCTGGGAGAGGAAGTCCAAGCCGTTGCCCAAGCCGGGGCGGACTGGATCCATCTGGATGTCATGGACGGGCATTTTGTGCCCAACATTTCCTTCGGCCCGGCTGTGGTCAAGGCGCTACGCGGCTGCACCACACTGCCGTTTGACGTGCATCTGATGATCGCACCCGTGGACGCCTATCTGGAGGCTTTTGCACAGGCCGGGGCAGACCAGATTCTTATTCACATAGAAGCCGGGCCACATACGCACCGCTCGCTCCAGCTCATCCGCCAGTTGGGGGCAAAGCCGGGCATTGTACTGTGCCCCGCAACACCCGCAGAAGCCATTGCCGAAGTCATGGACCTTGTGGACGTTATTCTGGTCATGACCGTAAACCCCGGCTTTGGCGGCCAGAAGTTCCTGACAAGCCAGTTGCCCAAAATCACCCGCCTGCGGGACATGATAACCCGCAGCGGGCGCGATATCCGCCTAGCCGTTGACGGGGGCATAGACGCAACAACAGCACCACTGGCAACACAGGCAGGGGCCGACGTGCTGATTGCGGGCAGTGCGGTTTACGGCAAGCCGGACTACGCCGCAGCCATTGCAGCCCTCCGCCCAGCCTGAGCCACCTTGTGGCAGGCACGGCGTAACCCTACCCAATATTGTCATAAAGTTGCATTAGAGTCGCTATCCTTACATCCCAGCCCTGGAGTTACACTCACCTAATGCCCCTTCGCCGCTGGACCCGTGGACCCCGCCTTGCCTACGCCATGCGCAACCCGCTTGGCGGCTTTGCGCGTGTTCCTGCAGCCCCTGCCGTGGTGCTGCGCGACCTGTGGCCGGGCAATGCCACAGTGGGGGAAAAACTGGTCCGCAACCGGACCGAGTTTGAAGGGGTCTCCCGCACGCTCCAGCCCGGCACATGGGATGACCCGGCATGGCCTGCCGCCTACCGCCGGTGGCTACAGGGTTTTGGCTGGCTACAGGACCTGCGCGAACTTGGCGCAGAATCCGCCCGGATCAGGGCGCGCACACTTGTGGCCCACTGGGTTCGCATGCCTGCTGCGGAACGGGCTGTGACCGACCCGTCCATTACCGGCGCGCGCCTGTGCGCATGGCTTGGCTGCTACGAATTTTTTGCAGCCTCCGCCGATGACAATTTTCGCCAGCACCTAATGGCTTCACTCATGATGGAAGCACGCTCCATCATGGTGCTTATGCCCGAGGCCGTTTACGGCTGGCAGGCGCTCTGCGCGCTTAAGGGATTACTGGCAGTTGCCGTATCCATTCCCGATTGCCCCGAATTCCTGACCCGCTACCTGCGTTTGATAGACGAGGTCATAACAAGCCAGATCCTGCCAGATGGCGGGCACATAACCCGCAACCCCGAAGACCTGTTTCTGGCGGTACGGGAACTGGCGGAAATGCTCTATATTCTGCAAGCTGCCCGCTTGCCCCTGCCAACAACGCTGGTCGAAGCCGCCAACCGCACGGTCCCCGCCCTGCGCGCCCTGCGGCATGGAGATGGCGGGCTGGCCCTGTTTAACGGCAGCAGCGAACGGGACCCCAATCTGGTGGAGCTTGTGCTCAACCGCGCCTCGCGCGCACGGGTGGTGGCCGCAGGACTGCCAGAAAGCGGATTTGCCCGCCTGAGCAGTGGCCGCGCCCTGCTGATAGCCGATGCCGCAGCCCCGGCCCCCACAGGGTTTGACCACACAGCCCATGCGGGCATGCTGTCGTTTGAATTTTCTTCGGGCAAACAACGGCTAATCGTGAATTGTGGTGCAAGCCAGAAAAAAGGCTGGGCAGAGGCCCTGCGCTACCCCGCTGCCCATTCCGTGCTGGAACTGGCGGAGATGTCCCCCATGACATTCGAGTCCAGTGGGGCCATCAGCAGGCCACCGCAGGTCAGCCGCACCCACGCCACGCAGGACGGCGCGCACTGGCTGGACATGACCCATAACGGATACGAAAGTCAGGGCGGGGGCGTGTACCACCGCCAGCTTTATCTGGGCAAGGACGGCCGCACACTGCGTGGAGAGGAAAAACTGGAAGGCGCTACTCTGGCCCGCTCCCCCTGTGTGCGCTTTCACCTGCACCCCGATATTATGGTGGAACCCACAGAAAACGGACACCTGTTACACAGTGAGGAAGAAAGCTGGCTCTTCCAGTCCGACGGACAGGTCCATGTGGAAGAAAGCATCTACCTTGGCAAAGGCCGCCAAACCCCAACATTGCAGCTTGTGCTGACCCCGCCCCTGCCACCACAGGACGAGGGACCGGCCTTACCC
>JBDNSL010000020.1:0-31466 GCA_047719095.1 Acetobacter sp. | reverse complement strand
CCCTCTGTCTCTTTTCCCTTGCTCACGGAAACTTGCCCTGCTGGTGGGGGTGGGGTGGCGCGGCAGTCCGTAAGGAAAGCTATATGTGCATTACGCATGAAACAGCACGGATTGGCAACATGCCACCAGACGTGCGGAGCAGGATACAGCCATGAACCCCCTTCCATCACACAGCGATATACGGGCCTTGGAGCCACTGGCGGCGGGGGATGTGGACAGGCTGCTCTGTGCACGTTTTTTGCCCGTATCCGCCCAAGCTGGAGGGCTGGTGCTGCTGGCCTTCCATAATGAGCTGATTATTCGCGCACTGGCGCCTGCGCGCTCGGCCTCGGTTGCCGGGCCAATGGCCGGGCTGATCCGCCTGCAATGGTGGCGCGAGGTGCTGGAGCAGACCCGCCCGCCCGAGCACACACTGGCCCCTTTTTTGCTGGGAATGATAGCGCACGGGCAGGCCCGGAAGGCCACGCTGCTCCGCCTTGTTCACTCTTGCGAGAGCGAGTTGACCGGAGGGCGAGACCCCGAGGCATGGAACAGCATGATGCAAGATGGCCCCGGCGCGCTGCAACGCGCGGTGGGCGAACTGCTCGGGCTGGAGGACGCGGCTATGCTGCACAGGCTGGAGGCCAGCGGCATGGCCTACGGTGCAGGGGCCATGCTGCGGCACTGGCCCACCCTCGCGCAGTCCGGGCGGTTTGTCTGCCCCCTTGGCTTGGAAGGGCTGAGACAGCAGGGGCAGGCGTGGCTAAAGGTGCTGGACTGGCCCCAACTCCCCCCGGCACTCCGCCTTGGGGCTTTGCCCGCCGTGCTGGCCGGGCGTGATCTGGCCCGTATGGCCGATCAGGCGGGGCAGCCCCGTGGGCTGGGGGACAGGGCCGCACTCATGTGGCAGGGCTATAAAGCCCTGCGTGCGTTTGAGCGGGGGTAAGTGGGCAGGGCTGCTGGCCCCTTTTACGGATCGTTGGCCACAATGTTTTCCATAACCCCGATCAGGGCTGCGTAGTCGGCATCGGCTGCGGCGCGGCGGGTCAGGGAAAGCTGCTGGGTAACTGCGGCCAGCGTGGGCACAGGCACGGCCAGACGCGCACAGGCGTCTAGCAGCAGGCGCATGTCCTTTTGCATCAGCCGGGTGGGGAACTGGGGTGAAAAATCGCCCGCCTTGGCCATTTTGATCTTGCGTTTGTGGTGGGGAGAAATCACAGCCATCTCATCCAGCGCGTCAAACAGCATGGAGCGGTCAAGCCCTGCCGCCAGACCGTAGGCAATGCCTTCGGCTACGGCAGCCAGCCCCGCCCCCATAATGCCGTTGATAACCAGCTTGAGCCGTGCGCCACTGCCCGCGGGACCTGCGTGAATGGTCAGGCGGCCAATGGCGTCAAACACAGGTTTGGCGCGGGCCATGTCCTCCTCGCTCCCGCCTGCCAGCACGACCAGACTGGCACTTTCCGCCTCGGGCGTGCTGCCAGAGACAGGGCAGTCCACAACGCTGACCTTCAGCTTCTGGCCTGCATCAAGCAGTGCCTGTGCGGCCTCGGGGGAGATGGAGCTTGTGTTGAGCAGCAACCCACCTTCGGGCATGCCCGCAAGTGCGCCGTGGGGGCCATACATGCTGGCGGCCAGCGCCTCGTCATCGGGAACGCACACAAGTACGATATTGGCGGTTTTGGCAACGTCCGACGGGCTGGGCAAAAAAGCGGTGTTTTCATCCCCACCCTTGCCCGACGGGGTGTAGGCCACGGCGGCAAACCCGGCTTTTTTCAGGTTAATGGCCATGCGGCTGGCCATTGCGCCAAAACCGATAAAGCCGATTGTCTGTGCTGTGCTCATGGTTGGGGTACTCTCCTGCCGGTTGGTGTTTGTTATGACCATAACGCACAAAGTTCGGGCAAGGTTAAGGCCCCAGCAGAAAGCGCTGCCTGCAATGGCACGGTTGTTTGCATGTGCCAGTGGGGGTGGTGTGCGTGGCGTGGGGCGCGCAGGCCAGTTACCGTGCGGCCTGTGCTGGGCCACGCAAAAGCAGCCTGCTCTGGTGTGCAGGCATGTATAATAAAAGCGTGAGCGGCCTGCCGGGCGGGTTTTGGCCAGCAGGCCACACCGGTCAGGCCAGCAGGTTGGGGTGGCCTAGAGTTGCCAGCAGCCTTGCCGCACGGGCATCCGCATGGGTGATGCGGACGGTTTTTCCCCGTCCTTGTAACCGCGATACGGTTTTTTCCAGCGTGCTGGCCGCACTTATGTCCCACAGATGGGCGTCGGCCAGATCAATCACCACGTTGGGGGCTGTGGCCTGAAAATCCACCGCATCGGTCAGCACACTGGTCGAGGCAAAAAAGAGCTGGCCATGCACAGTGTAGGTGCGGGTTGTGCCATCGGCCGTGTCCTGCGTGCCAACCTGCACCAGCCGCATAACCTGAAACGAGAAGAACAGCCCGTTGAGCAGCACGCCACAGGCCACACCCGCAGCCAGATCATGCGTGAGCACAACCACCACAACGGTTGCGAGCATGACCGTGGAGGCAAGCTTGGGGTGGCCCACCACCTCGCGCAGGGAGGACCACGAAAACGTGCTGATGGACACCATGATCATAATGGCCACAAGGGCTGCCACGGGCACCTGCGCGACAAAGCGGTGCAGAACCACAAGCAGCAGAAGCAAAAAGGCCCCAGCCGTAAAGGTGGACAGGCGGCCCCGCCCACCATAGCGCAGGTTGCCCACGGTCTGGCCGATCATGCCGCACCCGGCCATCCCCCCGAACAGACCCACAAAAATGTTGGAAATGCCAAGCCCCGTGCATTCCATGCGTTTGTTGGAGTGGGTGTCTGTCAGTTCATCCACCACCGTTGCTGTTAGCAGGGATTCCAGCAGGCCCACCATGGCCATGGCAAAGGCGTAGGGCAGCACAATCTGGAACGTGGCCCATGTCAGCGGCACATGGGGCAGGGTCAGTCCGGGCAGGCCGGTGGGCAGTGCCCCAAGGTCGGCTACAACATGGATGGGCATGGGCACGGCAAGGCTGATGCCGGTCAGCACCAGAATGCAGATAAGGGGGGAGGGCACGGCCGTGCTCAGTCTGGGCAGTAGGTAAACAATGGCAAGGCCAAGGGCGATCAGCGCGTAGGTATGCCATGTCACATGGAGCATTTGCGGAATTTGCGCGGAAAAAATAAGGATGGCCAGCGCGTTGACAAACCCCGTCTCCACCTCGCGCGAGACAAAGCGCATGATGCTTTGCAGCCGAAACAGCCCGAACAGGACCTGAAAAGCCCCCGCCAACAGGGTAGCCAGCAGCAGATATTGCAGCCCGTGCCCGTGCACCAGATCGGCCGCAACCAGTGCGACCGAGCCTGCCGCACCCGAGATCATGCCCGGCCTGCCTCCTGTTATGGCAATGGCGATGCTGATAACGAACGAGGCAAACAGCCCCACTTCCGGCGCGACCCCCGCCGCGTAGGAAAAGGCGATCACTTCGGGGATAAGGGCAAAGGTGCCGACCATGCCGGCCAGAACGTTACGGACGGGCTGTTGCGTCCATTCACGCATATACTGCTGAACACTCACGAGGCAGAAGATATCCTGTATATTGAGGTTGGTGGTCTGGTGGCTTCAGGCATAAACCGGTCTTTTTACGGGCGGAAAGGTTTTTCTTTTCGTATGACGGGTTGCGCCTGCTCTGGCAGGCCGCAAAGGTGGCGTGGTCGCGTTGTGGTCTAGGTGCACAAATATGGTTAGTCTTTCCCCATCCGCCCCCCTTGTATGGATACTGGCTGGAGAAGCGAGTGGAGATGTTTTGGGTGCGCGCCTTATGCACGCCCTGCGCGCACGCAACCCCCATATCCGCTTTGCAGGTGTCGGGGGGGCACGCATGGCGGAGGAGGGGCTGGACAGCCTTTTTCCCATGCGGGACCTGGCAGTTATGGGGCTGGTGGAAATTTTGCCCCGTGTGCGCCAGCTTTCACGCAGGCTCGATCAGGCTGTGGCGGATATTGCGGCCCACAGGCCCGATCTGGTCATTACCATAGACAGCCCCGGCTTTGCCCTGCGCCTGCTCCGGCGGATTGCGGACATGGGTATTTTGCGCGTGCATTACGTGGCCCCGCAGGTGTGGGCATGGCGGCAAAAGCGCGTACGCAAATTTCCCGGCCTATGGGACGAACTGTTGTGCCTGCTGCCATTTGAGGAAGAGTTTTTTGGCAGGCATGGGCTTAAAACCCGTTTTGTCGGCCACCCGGTCCTGCAATCTGGCGCGCAGGACGGGGATGCAGCCCGGTTCCGCGCACGGCATGGGCTGGCCGATAACGCCCGTGTGCTTGTGCTTATGCCCGGTAGCCGCCGCTCGGAGGTGCCGCGTCTGCTCCCGGTTTTTGGGCAGATGCTGGGCCTGCTGCGCGCCAGCCTGCCCGATGTGGTGCCGGTTGTTCCCGTCTCCCCCGTTGTGGCGGGTGCGGTGGAGCAGGCGGTGCATAACTGGCCAATCCGCCCGATTGTAGTGACCGATGTGCAGGACAAGCATGATGCATTTGCCGCAGCCGGTGCGGCTTTGACCAAATCGGGCACCTCCACGCTGGAACTGGCGCTGGCGGGTGTGCCCATGGCTGTAACCTACAGGGTTAACCCGCTGACCGCCTTTATGGCGCGCAGGCTTATCCGTGTGCCCCATGTGGCCATGGTCAACCTGCTGGCCGGGCGCGAGGTGGTGCCAGAACTGTTACAGGAAAACTGCGCGCCAGACGTTCTGGCGCGTGCCGTGCACACATTGTTTGAAGATCCCACGGCAGCACAGGCCCAGAAAGCCGCATTTGCCACGGTCCTGCATGGGCTGGAGGGGCCGGGGGGCGTTCTGCCCGCCGATGCCGCAGCCAGTGCCGTGCTGGACCTGCTGGCAGCAAAAGGGCAGGCGTAAGCCCACCCTTGGCGGAGGCGGCCTTAGCTGTGTGTGTGGTAAAGTTCGGCGGGGTCAATTTCTGGCTTGGTCAGTTCCACAAGCCCGGTTGGGGTAAAGGCGCGGTAAAAGCAGCTTCTGCGGCCCGTATGGCAGGCAACGCCAATCTGGTTGACCAAGAGCAGAACCGCGTCCGCGTCACAGTCCAGACGGACTTCGTGCAGGTGCTGGACCTGCCCCGATGTTTCGCCCTTGCGCCACAGTTTTTTGCGGCTGCGTGAATAATAGCATACGCGCCCGGTAAGCAATGTTTCGCGCAGGGCGTCGGCGGTCATCCAGGCAATCATCAGCACTTCGCCCGTGTCATGCTGCTGGGCAATGGCGGCAATCAGGCCGGAGGCATCGTATTTGACTGTGCTCAGCATGGTCTCAAGCACTGTGGCGTCGGGGGCGGTGTAGGTCATGGTGTGTCCGGTGTGGTGGCGGAGGGTTCTGGCGGGGTACCAAGGGCTGGTAGCAGCCACGCGGGCGGGCGTGCAACCACGCTCTGTTCAAGGCATGTCAGGGGTTTGTCTGCCATGTCCACCTTGAGCAGTGCCAGACCAATATGATCGCGCGAGGAGCGCAGGGTGCCCACCTCCTGCCCGTTATGCATAATGGGCGTGCCGGGGGCGGGCAGGGGAGCTGTTGCGGCAACGGGCACAAGGCGGCGTTTGAGCAGGGTGCGGTAGTGCATGCGGGCCGTAATTTCCTGCCCCAT
The DNA here is from genome assembly GCA_047719095.1 of Acetobacter sp. Classification (GTDB taxonomy): domain Bacteria; phylum Pseudomonadota; class Alphaproteobacteria; order Acetobacterales; family Acetobacteraceae; genus Acetobacter. The sequence goes on along the minus strand of JBDNSL010000020.1, from coordinate 25,832 downwards.
ATAGCACCCTTTTTTCCATGCAATGCCGCCAAGCAGGTCCATGTTGGCCTCGGCTGCAAGTGTGCGCCCGACTTCGCAGTCCTGCACGCCATCGGGCAGGCCAAGGGCCAGCCTGTGCAGGTCATAGTCCAGTTGGGTTGCGTTCTGTTCGGTGTTGGCGGGTGGGTCTATTAGCCGCCAGCCTGCATTGGGCAGCCGTGGGTCGGCAACAGTTATGGCGTTTTCCAGCACAACGGCGTCGGGCATGTTGCCCCATGCCGCGTAAACGGGGAGTGCGGTCAGGTCCATTTGCACATCCGAGCGTAGCTTAAAGCGCATAAGCTGCGTACGCAGGCTTTCTGCTTGTTCGGTTGCGCAGTCCAGCAGCAGGCATGTGTCGTCGGGGTCGGAGATGGCAAAAAAATCTGCCTGCCAGCGGCCCTGCGGGGTCAGGCACGCAGCCCATGTTGCCTGTCCGGGTTGCAGTGCGGCAATATCCGCCGTGACCAAACCTTGCAGGAACCGGACCCGGTCCGCCCCACCGAGCTTGATAATGGTCCGGCCTTCCAGACGGGTGATGTGGGATGGCGCAGGTATTGGCATGGTGTGTTTTCCTTGACTGTGAAGGACAGACCGCAGACGCAAACCCTAGACCGCAGGGGGCAACGGGGCCAGAGGCTACGTGCTCATACGTGGCTTTCGCGCAGCAGTGCCAAAGTGGCACGGGCCACGCAGTCAATACTTAACCCGGCAATGGGGGCTTCTCCCTCCGGCCCGGGTGCCTCCACCCAGCGCGTTAAAGCTCCGGTGGGTGCATATTCCGATGCGCGGGACGGGCCAAACAGCCCCAGCGTGGGTGTGCCCGCAGCGGCGGCCAGATGCATCAGCCCCGAATCATTGCCAACATATAATGCGCAACGGGCCAGCATGGCCGCGGTTTCGGTCAGGGCAAAGCGGCCACCTGCGTCTATGGCGTGGGGTAGGGCTGCCAGCACGGGGCGGGCCAGTTCGGCCTCCTGCGTGCCGGGGCCATAAAAAATGGCAGGGCGGGCAAGGGGGTAGGCTGCCACAAGCTGTTGCCACAAGGGCAGGTAGTTGGCCGTGGGCCAGATTTTGCCAACCCAGTTGGCCGTGGGGCCAAGGGCAATAATGGGTGCCGCAGGTGTGGAGGGGGGAATAACGCCCGCTGCCACCTGATGGTCTGCACTATTCAGCCAGACTGTGGGGTGTGGCGCGGGGGAAAGGCCAAGCAGTGCGCCAAGGTGGCCAACACGCCTGCCGGGCCTGCGCCCCCCGCGCATGACAAACCGCCGCCCCGAACGCAGGGCAAAACTGATAACCGAGCCACGCAGGTCCACGGTCATGTCCCACCGGGTGGGGGCGCAGGCTTTCCACAGGTCCAGCCAGTGCCGGTCGTAGCTGCGTTTGCGCATGACCAGAACCCGCTCGAGTCCGGGCATATGGCTAAACAGCCCGGCCGCTACCGGCCCGCAGGCAACGGTTACGCGCGCATTGGGCCATTGCTGCAAAAGCGTGTTGAGAATGCCGGTGGAAAGTACGGCATCCCCCAGACGTGTGGCCGTAATAAAAAGAATGCGCATGCCATAAGGCTATACTGTCTGTTCGTGTCTTTTCCAAGCAAGGCAGATATGGACATTTGCGTAGCGTATGCCAGAAGATGGGCCGTTGCATGTGCAAGGTGGCCCGTTACATGGGCGGGCTTGCAGGCGTTGGTCCACATGTCTGGACAGTAAGGGTATTTTGGCAATGGTGCAGAAAGGTTTTTTGCTGGCGTCCTTTGGGGGGCTGGTTGCTATGGTTACGTGTGTTTCCGCCCATGCGGCGGAGCGGGCGTGGGTGCCTGCGGTCTGCGGCGTGGAGCCGGTGGCCCCCACGGTTGATGTGTCCAGCGTGGAAAAATATAATGCCAGCGTGGACAAGGTGAGCGCATACGAAAAAGCGGCCCGCACCTATAATGCCTGTGTCTCCAAGGTTGCGCTGAAGGATGAAACCGCAATCAGCAACGAGGCGCGGGACAAAATTGCCTATATTCATGAAGGCAGTACCGCCGTGCAGCAGCGCATTGGTGCCAATTTTACCCAGTTGACAACCGCACTCAAGGCCGGGGGTGCCAAGCTGCAAAAAGCGGCCCATTAAGCCAATTTTGGGTATTTGAATGCTGCCTGTTGGCCCGCAAGGCGGTATAACAGGCACGCAACAGACACGCTGCGCCTTGTATGATGCGTCCGGCTGGGGCAGATATGCCATTATACGGACAGGCATGCATTGGCAGGAACAGGAACGGGCCGGATCGTGGCAGAGGATATTTACCGGGAAGTTGACGAAGAGCTCAAGGCTGAACGCATGCGTGCGGTGGCCCGGCGTTATGCCGGTGCGGCCGTTGCCGCTGTGGTGGCCGTGGTGGCGGGTGCGGGCCTATGGTCATGGCAGCTCGCACACCACAAGGCTCTGGATCAGGCGGCGACAGGCACGTATCTGGCCGCGTTGCGCCAGACGGACCATCTGCCCGAGCAGGTGGGGAGTGCTCCTGTAGCCCTTGCAGGTAAGCTGCAAAGCGGTCTGGATTCCTTGCAGAAGCTGGGCACATCTGGCGATCAGGGCGTTGCAACACTGGCCCGCATGCAGGAGGCCGCAGTGCAGGCGGCCCGGGGCGATGCAAAAGCAGCACTGGCCGCATGGAACACCGTGCAGGACGACCAGGGGGCAGACCCCGCGTTACGCAACATTGCAACTCTGCTGTGGTGCCAGCACCAGCTTGATACGGGTGATATTCCCACCCTGCGCTCGCGTCTTTCCCTGCTGAGCGGGCAGGGGCAGGCATGGAGTGGCCTTGCCGTGGAGGCGCTGGCCGTTCTGGACGTGCGTGAAGGGCATGGGGATGAGGCCCGCAAAAAACTGTCTGCTCTTGTGGACTCGGCCGAAACACCCGCAGGGGTACGCAACAGGGCGCAGGACATGATGCAGGCCCTTGATCCGTCAGCAGGATAAAACCATGAGCAGCAACACACATATTGGCGCCATAGCCCGCTCCGGCATGACCCGCAGGAGCTTGGTGGCCGGTGCGGCCATGGCCCCCGTACTGGCCGCCTGTGGGAATGACGACGATGACAAAAAGCCCCTGCTGGCCGGGCACCGCACGGATGTGCTGTCCTCGGGTGCGGGGCTGATGGTGGATAAGGAAGACCACACCGCCATTACCCTGCCTGCCGCCATTACGGTGTCTGAATGGCCAATTAGTGGGCGGGTGCCCGAACACACAGGCAGCAACTATGCATGGGGTGGGCTTAAGCGCCGCTTCAAGCACAGTGTTGGCGCGGGCATTTCCGAGCCTGATTTTATGGCATGGGCGGCCCTTGGCTCGCTCGGGCGGGGTATGCTGGCCTGCGTGCCGCTTGTGCACAACGGGCGGCTGTTTGTTATGGACGCACAGGGCGTTATACGCGCCTTTACATGGCCTGCCATGCGGCATGTGTGGACCTTTAACCCCCGGCCAAAAAAATCCTACTCCAGCAACACCGGTGGCGGCATCGGGGTTAATGGGGATGTTCTGTATATTGTGGATGGCATTTCTCAGGCGATTGCCGTTTATGCTGCCACAGGCAAGGTTAAATGGCGGACGGATGTGGGCACGCCCGGCCGTTCCGCCCCGACCATTGCTGAAGGCCGGGTCTATTTTGGCACCATTGATGAGCGGTTTTTCGCACTCGATGCCGCCACTGGCCGCCAGATCTGGACATATGCTGCAACGGCTGCCGAAACCACGGTATTTGGTCAGGCGGCTCCCGCCTACGCCAACGGTGTTGTGGTGGCAGGCTTTGGCGGGGGCGACCTTGTTGCCTTCCGCGCGGAAAGTGGCGAGGTTGTGTGGAGCGAAATGCTCGGCAACGTTGGCTCGCAGGCCAGCACACTCAACCTGAACTGCGTTCGTGGCCTGCCGGTTATTGTGGGCAGTGTGGTCTATGCCATCAGCATGGCGCAGGTGCTGGCCGCGGTGGATATCCGCACGGGCCGCCGTGTGTGGGAACGCTCGGTTGCCAGCCAGAACAGCATTCTGTGCGTGGGGGACTGGCTTTATATTGTCTCCCTCGACCAGCAGATTGCCTGTATCGACCGTCTATCAGGCCATGTACGCTGGATTACCCAGCTCCGTCGCTTCCGCAAGATCAAGGAAAGCAAGGATATTGTGACATGGTTTGGCCCCATTATGGCAGGTGGCCAGATTGTGTGCCTGAGCACCCTGCCAGAAAACGGCATGGTCCGCATTAACCCGCAGACCGGCGCAATTATTTCTATAGATGCAATGGAGGCCATCTCATTCGTGCCTCCCATTGTTGTGGACAACCAGATGCTTATCATAACAAATGACGGAAACCTGATCTCCTATGGTTGAACGTCGCAAGTCCATGCGCCCCCTCCCGCCGATACCGACGGGGGACCTGCCGGTTGTTGTTATTGCCGGTCGCCCCAATGTGGGCAAATCCACCCTGTTCAACCGTCTGGTCGGGCGCAGGCAGGCACTTGTGGCGGACACGCCCGGTGTGACCCGTGACCGTAAGGAAGGTGTGGCGCTCGTGCGTGGCCGGCATATCCGGCTGATTGACACGGCCGGGCTGGAAGAAGCCGCCCCCGAAAGCCTGTTTGGCCGGATGCGCGCCTCCTCCGAGAGTGCTGTGCAGGAGGCGGACCTTATTCTGTTCTGCATAGATGCGCGCGCGGGCATTACGCCCACGGATGAGCATTTTGCCAAATGGATCCGCCGCCAGAACCGCCCTGTCCTGTTGATTGCCAACAAGGCCGAAGGGCGGCAGGGCACTGCCGCAGCACTGGAGGCTTACAGGCTGGGTCTGGGTGACCCGCTTGGCCTGTCCGCCGAACACGGCGAAGGTGTGACAGACCTGATGTGGGAAATTGCCGAACGCCTCCCCGCCGACAAGCTCGGACCGGAGGAAGAAGAAGACGAATGGGCACCCGAGCCTGAATTCTCGGAAGAGGAAGATATTCGTCCGACCGGCCCGCTCAAGGTTGCCATTGTCGGTCGCCCCAATGCAGGCAAGTCCACGCTGCTGAACACCCTTTTGGGTGAAGAGCGCATGATTACCGGCCCGGAGCCGGGGCTTACGCGCGATTCCATTGCCGTAACCCTCCATGATGGGGACGACAAGTTCGAGATTGTTGATACGGCCGGCCTGCGTAAAAAGGCCCGTATTGACGAGGCCTTGGAAAAAATGTCGGTTTCCGCCTCGATCGAGGCGCTGAAAATGGCGGAAGTGGCCGTTCTGGTGCTGGATGCGACACTGGGTGTGCATGAGCAGGACCTCCAGATTGCCCGTCTGATCGAGCGAGAGGGGCGGGCCTGTGTGCTTGCACTGAACAAGTGGGACGCGGTGGAAGACCGTACGGCCACGCGCAAGGCCATTATGGACCGGCTGAGCATCTCTCTTGCCCAGATGCGCGGCGTGCCTGTTGTTACCTTTTCGGCCCTGACCGGCTCTGCCGTGCAAAAGCTGCTGCCTGCCGTGCGCGAGGCTTGGACCGTGTGGAACGCCCGCGTGCCCACCGGCGCGCTGAACCGCTGGTTTGAGGAAATGCTTGAACGCCACCAGCCACCTCTGGTGGATGGCAGGCGGCTTAAGCTGCGGTATATGACGCAGGTTAAATCCCGCCCGCCAACCTTTGTTATTTTTGGCACCAGAGCCGAGCAGATGCCCGATGACTACAAGCGGTATCTGATTAATGGCCTGCGTGAGACGTTTGACCTGCCGGGTGTGCCCATTCGGCTGCAAACGCGTGGCACCAAAAACCCGTATGCAAACAACCCCTGATCCTAACGGATCAGGAGTTGCACAAAAGGGTGTCTGCTGCGGCTTTGTCTTGGGCTGACAGGTCTGTCACGAGCAGTATGGCGCCCCTCTAAGGAGCCAGAACGACAATGACGCCCCCGCAGCCCCCGACCCACCAGCCAGCCCAGCCCGATGGGCTGCATGGTTCGGCCAGAAACTGGGCCATGCTGGCTGTGTCCCTGTCTGTTTTTCTGGCACTGCTGGATTACGCCATAGCCAATGTGGCCCTGCCAGACATTGCGCGAGACCTCAGGGCGTCCTCCTCCGCTTCCATCTGGATTGTTAATGCGTACCAGATGGCCAGTCTGGTCTCGTTGCTGCCACTGGCAGCCCTTGGCAGCCGCGTAGGGTTTGCGCGGCTATGCCGGGCGGGCATTCTGCTCTTTATGGCCGCCTCTTTGTTGTGTGCCACGGCAACTTCCCTGCCTGTTCTGGCGGGGGCGCGGGTGTTGCAAGGTGTCGGGGGGGCCTGCATCATGAGCGTCAACATCGCTCTGGTGCGCTTTATCTACCCTCAGGCGGAAATCGGGCGCGGCATGGCGCTCAACGGGCTGGTTGTGGCACTTGGTGTGGCTCTGGGGCCAACGGCTGCTGCGGCCATTCTTACCTTTGCCTCATGGCCATGGCTGTTCTGGATCAATCTGCCTTTGGGGGCCGCAGCCCTTGGCATGGCATTTTATGCCCTGCCCAATACGCCACGTGCGGCCCACATGCCCGACATAACCGGCAGCGTACTGTGCGTTGTGGCTTTTGGGGCCTGTGTTATGGGGGGCGATGGTCTGGCCCATTCCCAAAGCTGGGCGGCATCGCTGGCCCTACTGGCCTGCGGGCTTGGGGCGGGGGCGTGGCTGGTACGGCGCGAGGCGCATCTGGCCCAGCCTATTCTGCCGGTGGACCTTTTGCGGCGGCCCGATTTTTCTGTGGCGTTCACGACCGGGTTTTGCGGTTTTATCGCCTCCAATTTCTACATCGTTTCCATGCCCTTTACCCTGCATGACGCATTGGGCCTGAGTTCGGCCCAGACCGGGTTGCTTATTACGCCGTGGCCTATTGGCATCATGCTTTCGGCCCCGGTTATCCGCCGGCTGGCAGACCGTATTTCGGCCGGGGTGCTGTCCTCCATTGGTCTGGGGTTAACGGCTTCGGGCTTTTTTCTGCTCTGGCAACTGCCAGCCCATCCTGCATTGTGGGATATTGCGTGGCGCACAGCCCTTGCCGGGTGGGGCTTTGGGTGTTTTCAACCCCCCAACAACAGGGCGTTAATGGTTGCCGCCCCCATGCACCGCGCCGGTGGGGCCAGTGGCATGGTGCAGGTGGCCCGCCAGTCCGGGCAGACGGTGGGGGCTATGGGGGTTGCGGCCTTTTTTACGTTCAGGGCCGATATTGCCAACCGCGAGTGCCTGCTGGTGGCGGGCTGTGTGGCCCTGTTCGCGGCGGTGCTGAGTGCAAGCCGCCTGCTGGTGGGGCGGCCTGCATAATGCGCCCCAAAGGCGACAGGGGCAGGAGATGCGCGCAATGAAAACATGCCTCGTGTACCGCGACAGGCTTTTACCCGCCTCCGAGCAGGCTTTTATGCGCAGGCAGTACATGGCGTTCAGCCAGCTCCTCCCTTACTGGGTGGGCTGTCACCGCGATACCCCCCCGCCAGACATAGCCAGCAGCATGCGTATTATTGGCGAGGGCCATGTGCTGGGGCCGCTGCGCCGCCTTGCATTCCGGCAGATGGGGTGGGGGGCTGGCCGTGCTGTGGCTGATCTGGCGCCTGTTGTGGTGCATGCCCAGTTTGGCCGGGGGGGAGCACTTGCACTCCCCATTGCCCAGCAGTTGCGGCTGCCGCTGGTTGTTACGTTCCATGGAGGGGATGCCTTCAAGGACAAGCATTATAAAAACAGCTTTCCTCCCCCCATTTTCCAGCGCCGGTGGCAGGCATTGCAGGACTACAGCACCCTGTTTGTGTGTGTGTCCGATGGGGTGCGTGACAAACTGCGCGCGCGCGGTGTGCCAGCCCACATGCTGGAAGTGCTCAACATTGGCACCGAAGACGTAGCCCGTGCGCGTGGGCCGTTTGACCGGCTGGTGTTTGCCGGACGGTTTGTGGAAAAAAAAGGCATACCCGTTTTGCTCGACGCTTTGCGCATTCTGGCCGCACAGGGGTTAACCCCTCCGGTGGTGCTGGCGGGGGACGGGCCATTGCGCGCAGACATGGAGCAGTATGCCCAAGGGCTGGAGCATGTCTGTTTTGCGGGCTGGCTGAGTGCTGGGCAGTTACGCAAGCAACTGGAGCATGCAGTAGCACTGGTTGTGCCCAGCGTGCGTGGTGCGGGCGGAGACCGGGAGGGCCTGCCCAGTGTAGCCGCCGAAGCCATGATGTGTGGCGTGCCGGTTGTGGCCTCGACCGAGGCCGGGCTGGATACGGCCATGTTAGGGGGCGGGGGTATGGTTGTGCCTGCGGGGGACGCCCCCGCTCTGGCGGGGGCTTTGGCCGATATGCTGCAAAGCCCCGGTGTGAGGGCGGGCATGGGGCAGGCCGCACGCGCTGTTGCGCGTGAGCAGCTTAGGGCGCAGGTCCAGTCCGCCAGACTGGAGCAGCGCTTGTTATCGGTGTTGTAGTCAGATTTCGCTTTCGAGAAAAATCCGCGAGGCATCACCCATCCACGGGCCGTAATAGCGTTCCAGCCAGTGCTCGGCCTGTGTGGGTGCCCCTGCGGCAAGGGCTGTGAGCGGGGCCAGATACACCCATTCGCTCGTCTGGCTCTGTTCGTCCACCCGGTCGCGGTTTTGCAGGCCATCCATGGAAATGGAAAGCATGTGGGCGGCAAGGTCACGCACAGTGCCTTCGCCCCATGGTGTGTCCAGCCCCATCATGGGTACAAGTTCACGCAGTTTTACGTAGTCTTCCCACGGGCGGGTGCGTACCAGTTCCCATGCGGCTTCAAGGGCTGCATCGTCGTACAGCAGGCCGGTCCACAGGGCGGGCAGGGCCATCATCATTTCGGGTGACCCGGCATCGGCCCCGCGCATTTCAAGGAACTGCTTGAGCCGCACATCGGGGAAGGCGGTTGTCAGGTGGTCCTCAAAATCACCCATGGTGGGGGTTACGTCTTCCAGCCCGTCCTGGCGTTCCCCCTTCATCCATGCGCGGAAGGAGCGGCCTGCCACGTTGCGCATTTTGCCTTCACGCATGATGAAGTACATGGGCACGTCCAGTGCCCATTCCACGTAGCGTTCAAAGCCAAAGTCTTTTTCAAACACGCAAGGCGGCATGCCCGAGCGGGCGTTGTCCGTATCGGTCCAGACCCGTGCGCGGTTGGAGAGGAAGTTGTTGGGCTTACCCTCCACAAACGGAGAGTTGGCGAACAGGGCCGTTGCCACGGGTTGCAGCGCCATGGAAACCTGCATTTTGCGCACCATGTCCTGCTCGGACCCGAAGTCCAGATTGACCTGCACGGTACAGGTGCGCTGCATCATGTCCAGCCCCATGGTGCCAACCTTGGGCATATATTCGCGCATGATGCCGTAGCGTGTTTTGGGCATCCATGGCTGCTGGGCACGGGTGGCGGTGGGGTGAAAGCCCAAAGGTGCAAAGCCCAGCCCCAGCTTGCGCGCCAGCGGGCGGACAGCATCAAAATGGTTGCTCAGTTCCTCTGCCGTGTCATGCAGGGTGTGCAGGGGCGCGCCCGAGAGTTCAAACTGCCCTGCCGGTTCGAGCGATATGGCAGCCCCCGCTGCTTCGCCCTGACCCTTTAGCCCGATTATGTGCCCGTCATCGAGCACGGAGGTCCAGTCATCGGGTTCGGATTTATGGAGGTTGCGCAGCAGGGTTTCTATGCCCTGTGGAGCGTAGGGCGGTGTTGCGTAGGCTGTGCCGCCCGGCTGCGGGGCGTTTTCGCCCGCTATGGCTTCGGGCCGGATAAAGCCGAATTTTTCATGCTCGGTGCCTATGCGCCACGCATCACGCGGCTTGCAGCCCTGAGCAAGCAGGTCCGCAAGCTGCGAAGTGGAACGGATGGGCGTTGTGTCGGAGGCACCGGGGTTGGACATGAGGTTTTCTATATCCCAAAAAAACAGCCTTGCAGTCGCGGGGCAAGACAGGAGCAATTGCCTTATTGTGATGAAACCGGGGCAGAGCGCAAGCCATTGCCCAGCAGCGCAAGCCCCGCCACCACGGCAGTATCGGCCCGTAACACAAGTGAACCAAGGGAAATTGGGGCAATAAAGGGGCGTGTGAGCAGGGTCTTGCATTCGCCCTCGCTCAGCCCGCCTTCCGGCCCGATCAGGAGTCCGTCTCCTGCGCGCACATGTGGGGGAGCTTGCACAGCACCGCCGCCTTCGCGCGCGTCCAGCCGTTCGATGGCGGCAAACAGGGTGGTCTGCTGTGGCCAGTTCCCCAGCAGTGCGGGCAGGGTTTGCACCGGTGCAATGGCGGGAATGTCCAGCCGCTCGCATTGTTCGGCGGCTTCTACGGCTATGGCGTGCAGGCGCTCGGGGTTGGTGCGGTGCGTATTGGTGCGCTCGGTCATGATCGGCAAAAACTCGCTGACCCCTAGTTCCGTGCCCATACGCAGGACCAGATCGGTTGCATCGCGCTTGAGCAGGGCAAATGCCAGCCGCAGTGGGGGGCATGCCTGTGGCGAGCGGATCTGGCGCTGGAGTGCCACAGTGCCCCGGTCCTTGCGGAGTTCGGCAATGCTTGCCAGCCATTCGCCCATGCCAGCATGGAACACGCGCACCTGTTCCTCCACCTTTTTACGCAGGACGGTGCCAAGGTAGCGGGCCTGCTCGGGCAGGATGGGGCAGGTTGCCCCTTCGTGCGCGTCTGGCACAAGTGTGGGCTCAATATACAGGCGAGGAAGGCGGGAGAGGCCGTTTATGCCAGTCATGGGTCGTGCGTCTGCTCAAGTAATAGAAGAACAGGCCCGGTTTAGGCACGAAATACCCCGTTTTGCAAAGGAGTAGCGGGCGGGTGGTTATGGTTTATGCCAGTTTGTGGCATAGGGAGGGGGCCAGATGGCGCCCATTGTCCCTGACCAGAGGCCTTATCAGAATCGTGTCTGCTCCTCCCATCACTTCCAGCCATACCGACATCCGGGTTACGGGGTGGATCGCCCGCCTCCCACCTTCCTTGCAGGCTTATGCCCTGCTTGCACGGCTGGACCGGCCCGTGGGCACGTGGCTTTTGTGGCTGCCCGGCGTGTGGGGTATTCTGCTGCCGCAGGGGGTGGCCCCTATGGAGCGGGTCAGGCTGATTGTGCTGTTTGGCATTGGCAGTCTGGTCATGCGCGGGGCTGGCTGCGTTGTAAACGATATGTGGGACCGCGATATTGACCGCCAGGTTGCGCGCACGGCCGGGCGGCCGCTGGCCTCTGGCGCGTTGGGCATGGGGCAGGCCACGGGTTTTCTGGTTGTGTTGCTGGTTATGGGGCTTGGGGTTCTGGTGCAGCTCAATACCCTTTCGTGGGGGTTGGGGGTGTCCTCCCTTGTGCTGGTGGGGCTTTACCCGCTGGCCAAGCGCTTTACGTGGTGGCCGCAGCTTGTCATGGGGTTTACGTTCGGGTTTGGCGCGCCCATGGGGTATGCGGCAGCGGCCGGGCATCTGGCTTGGGCGCAGGCCGCCCTTTATGCTGCAACAATTGTCTGGCAGCTTGGGTTTGATACGATCTACGGCTTTCAGGACATGGAGGACGACGCCCGCATAGGTGTTAAATCCACCTCGCGGCTTATGGCGGGGCGTGCGCGGCCCTTTATTGGTGTGTGCTACGGGCTTACGGTTGTGCTGCTTGCAGGCGCTGGCGCGCTGGCGGGGGCGGGGGTGCTGTTCTGGCCTGCTCTTGTGCTGCCTGCGGTGCTGTTCTGGCGGCAGGTGGTGGCGGTTAACCCGGCCAGCCCGGCTTTGTGCCTTGCACAGTTCCGCGCCAACCGCGAAATTGGGCTGGTTGTGGCCCTGGCTCTGGCGGTTGGGTTGCTGGCTGTCTGAGAGTTAGAGCGTTTTTTGCTGGCATTTTTTGCTGGCGGTCAAAGTGAGATGCCACGGTCATGAAGAATGTTTTTCGCACGGTTGTGCCGCTATGCGCCAGTCTGTTCCTGTACGCGGGCAGTGCCTGCGCGCAGGATGCACAGGGGGAGGCGGCACCCATGTCGTCCGTTGTGCCTGCACGGCTTACCGCCTCCGATCGGGCATGGGTGGACAAAATAGAGCAGGCTCTCAACCGTTCGCTCACGTTTGAGGCCCACATCCAGCAGATAGACGCGGAGGGCAAACGCACAACCGGCACGGTGTGGATGAAGCGCCCCGGCCAGATGCGCCTTGCCTACGACCCGCCGTCTCCCCTGCTGCTGGTTGCCAGTCAGGGCAAGGTGGTGTTCCGTGACAGCCAGTTGGACCAGACCACGGTCATTCCCATTGACCGCACGCCATTGGGGTTGTTGCTGGCCCAGCATGTCAGCCTGTCTGATGGGGTTACGGTTACCGCGTTCCGCCACGAGTCCGGGCTGATCGCGGTCAGGCTGGTGCGCACCGCATCCCCCGGAGATGGCAGCCTGACACTGGTTTTTTACGAAAACCCTCTGGCCCTGCGGTCATGGAGTGTGCTGGACGCACAGGGGCGGGAGACGCGGGTTACCCTGTCGGATGTGCATCCGGGGGCGGATATTCCCGCAAGCCTGTTTGACCTGCCCGCCCAGCCTGAAGACTAGCGCGCAAGGGCAGGCCACAGGCCGCACTTACTGGAAAAACACGCACCCCGTAGCGATATTAAGGGCAGGCAGGCTTGTTTTGGATACTAAGGGTATAAACGCCATGACCATTTGGTACGCAGCGCCATGACGGGCGATGACCTGTTTGGTGGCCCATCGCCAGAGAACGGCGTAGGCCCCGCGCATGCCAGCGGCAGGCCAACTCCCACCCAGCCATTGGCGGACCGCCTGCGCCCGACCTGTCTGGCCGATGTGGTGGGGCAGGGGCACCTGCTGGGGCCAGAGGGCACGCTTACCCTTATGCTCGAACGCGGCACCCTGCCCAGCCTGATTTTGTGGGGCGGGCCGGGGGTGGGCAAAACCACCATAGCCCGCCTGCTGGCACAGGCGGCTGGGTTACGGTTCATGCAGATTTCGGCCGTGTTCTCAGGTGTTGCGGACCTGAAAAAAGCGTTTGACGCAGCACGCAAGCTTGCACAGGGCGGTGTGGGCACGTTGTTGTTTGTTGATGAAATCCATCGCTTCAACCGCGCTCAGCAGGACGGGTTTTTGCCCGTGGTGGAAGATGGCACGGTTGTGCTGGTGGGGGCCACGACCGAAAACCCCTCTTTTGCGCTCAACTCGGCCCTGCTCTCGCGCTGTCAGGTTATGGTGCTCAACCGGCTGGACGATCCGGCCCTTGAGGCCCTTCTAGCCCGCGCGGAGGAGGAGACAGGCCACCCCCTGCCACTTACGGAGGATGGGCGCGCCACCCTGCGCGCCATGGCGGACGGGGACGGGCGCTACCTGCTGAACATGGTGGAACAGGTGCTCAGCCTGAAAAACACCAAACCGCTGGACGCGCAGGCGCTGGCCCGGCTGCTAGCCAAAAGGGCCATTCTGTACGACCGGGACCGCGAGGAGCACTACAACCTTATTTCCGCCCTGCACAAATCGCTCCGTGGTTCGGACCCCGATGCGGCGCTGTACTGGTTTGCGCGGATGCTGGAAGGGGGCGAGGATCCGCGTTATCTGGCCCGCCGCCTGACCCGCTTTGCCACAGAGGACGTGGGCATGGCCGACCCCAACGCCCTGCCACTGGCCGTGGCCGCGTGGGAGACATACGAACGGCTCGGCTCGCCCGAGGGTGAACTGGCGCTGGCCCAACTGGTGGTGCACCTTGCCACGGCCCCTAAGTCCAACGCCGCCTATAAGGCGTATGGGGCCGCCCGCCGCGCCGCCAAGGCCACGGGCAGCCTTATCCCCCCCGCCCATATCCTGAACGCGCCCACGCGCCTGATGCAGGATATTGGCTACGGCAAGGGGTATGAATACGACCACGATGCGGAGGAAGGCTTCTCGGGGCAGAATTATTTCCCCGATGGTATGCGCCGCCAGACCTTTTATAATCCAACGGGTAGAGGCTACGAACGGGAGGTCAAACACAGGCTGGAAACATGGTCCCGCTTGCGGGAACGGCGCCAGTCGTGAATATCAGCGCATGAGTGTTGTCAATCTTACCGTGAGCGAGGACGAGGCCGGTATCCGCCTCGACCGTTATTTCCGTCGCCATTACCCGCATCTGACCCAGGGCGCGCTGCAAAAACTGTGCCGCACCGGCCAGATTCGCGTTGAGGGCAAAAGGGTGGAGGCCTCCACCCGGCTCGAGCCGGGGCAGAGCGTGCGCGTGCCGCCCATTCCCATGGCTGCCAAGCCCGCGCGTGATGTGCCGCGCCCGCTGGACGACAAGCTGGTGCGCGAAATCCAGCGTATGGTCGTTTATCAGGACAAGCACCTGATCGTGCTGAACAAACCCTCCGGCCTGGCCGTGCAGGGTGGTCCGGGCATTACCCGCCATGTGGACATGATGCTCGATGGCCTGCGTGAAAACCCCGAGGACCCGCGCCCAAGGCTTGTCCACCGCATCGACCGTGACACATCGGGCCTGCTGCTGCTGGCCAGAACGCCCGGTGTTGCCGCCAAGCTTGCCGCATCCTTTCGGGGGCGGGACGTTAAAAAAACATACTGGGCGGTTGTTGTAGGCAGGCCGGACCCGCTCTCGGGCGAGATTGACCAGCCACTGGCCCGCCTTGGGGTTGGCCCCGGCTCCATTACAGTTGCCGCAGACCGTAAGGACCAAGACGCACAGTCCGCCCGCACGGTGTACGAGGTGCTGGATTCGGCAGCACGCAAGTTCTCGTGGCTGGGGCTTTCCCCGCTTACGGGGCGCACACACCAGTTGCGTGTGCATTGCGAATCCCTAGGCACCCCCATTCTGGGCGACCCCAAATACGGTGGGGCCACGGCGCATCCCTCAGGCTTTACAGACCAGCTGCACCTGCATGCGCGGGAGCTGGATATGCCACACCCCGCCGGTGGTCGGCTGGTTGTGAGCGCTGAACTGCCCCCCCATATGCGTGAGACCTTCCGCGCTCTTGGCTTTACACCCGGAACAACACCTCCCGCTGTGCGCAAGGGCGGCTGAGCGGTAACACAACCTGCGCGGGAGAACTGGACATGCGTCTTAAGTGGAAAATTGGCCTGCTTGCAGGTGTTGTGGCTGTGGTGGGCGGTGGTGGCACCATTTTTTCCGCAACGCAGGATGCCACATGGCTCAAAACCCGGCTGAGTGATGCGGTGGAGCAAGGTACGGGGCGGCACCTGAGCATTGGCAAACTCCACGTGTGGGTGCTGCCTTTCCCGTGGGTGGAGGCGCAGGATGTGCGCCTTTCCGGCGTGGAAGAGGGCGGGCCGGACGCGCTGGTGGTCAAGCAGGTGCGTGCCCGTCTTGCGCTTATGCCGCTGTTCTCCCACCGCATCGCGTTTCGTAATGTCAGTGTGATTGCACCCCGGATAACACTGCGCCGTCTGGCCGATGGCCGGGCGGACTGGCTGCTAACCCCACCACCTGCCCCGGAGCAGAGTGGGGCAGATACAGGCTCTGCGCGCATGCACTGGAATGTGGGTGTGTCGGACCTGAGTATTTTACAGGCCAATGTGGTGTGGGATGATGCGTTAACGCATTATTCAGGCACGTTTGGGCTGAACAAGGCTACGTTGCATGGGTTGGATGGCACGGCCCCCGATCTGGACATACAGGGCAGCAAAGGGGCCGCAAGCTTTACCCTGAGCGGGCAGACAGGCCCGTTCTGGCCGCTTGGCGCGCAACTGCCCCTGCAACTCCGCCTGAACCTGAACAATGGCGGGCATTCCATAGGTCTTGCCCATCTGGACGGGGTGATTAACGCCCCCCGGGCCGAGCGCGCCTACGCCCTGCATCTGGGGGGCTCCGTTGGCCAGTTGCAGGAGCTGAACGCCTTTTTCCCCCATGCCAACCTGCCTGATGCGCAAAATCTTTCGGTTGACGTTAGCATTGGCGGGAGTGGGGATGCTCCACAGGTGCAAAGCCTGCATGTGCGTACCGGCCGGGTTGATCTGGCGCGCTGGGTGCCACAGGCAGCCCTTGCGCGCGTGGTGCTGGATGCGCCCACCCCAACGGACCCGCTGAGTGTGCATGTGGATGGCCAGATGGGCGACCAGCCCGTTGGGGTCAACGGCACAGCGGGTACTCTGGCGCAGCTTGCACAGTTGCAGGCACAGGCCGAAGCCCCGGTTGATCTGGCGCTTACGCAGGGTGCATCGTCCGTGCAGGTCAAGGGTACACTGGGCACGGCCCATTCCGCGCTGGATGTGCAGGGCAAGCTGGACCACCTGAACTTTGGCGCGCAGGGGCCAGATGCAACCGGTGTGAGTGTGACAGGGCATGTGCAGAGCGATAAAACGCAGGCGCTCTACACAAACCACGGTTTTGCCGATCTGTTGCAGGCCCTTACGCTGGCAGCAGATGTGCAGGTACAGGCCATGAGCTGGCAGGGTGTTGCGTGGTCGCAGGTGCAAACGCATGTGGCCCTTGGCAATGGCCGACTGGCACTGGACCCCATCCACGCTGTGGGCAATGGCCAGCAGCAGGTGGCCCGGTTTGTGTATGACCTGTCTGGCCCGCAACCCCAGATCGAGGCTTCCGCCCGTTCCGTGTTTTTGCCGTTGGCGGTGGTGCAGGGCTGGATGCACGTAGCACCAGACATGCAGGGCACGGTCCAGCTTGTTGGAGCGCTTTCCGCACAGGGGGATACGGCGCAGGCACGCAGCAACACACTTGCAGGCCACCTTGGTGCGTCCGTGGTGGATGGCAGCGTAGGCAGCACGCTCCTGCGCCGCATGCTGGGGCCACAGGTGCCGGTCAAGGGGCAGATGCCCATCCGCTGCTTTGGCATACATACCCAGTTTGCAGATGGCGTGGCCCATATTGACCCCGTAGGGCTGGAGAGCGACTTTTTGCACCTGCGTGGGCAGGGCACGGTTACGCTGGCAACGCATGAGCTGAACATGCAACTGGCCCCACAGGTGCTTCTTGGCGGGGCGTCTGCCTCGTCCTCCCTGCATGTGACTGGCCCGTGGAACAGCCCGCAGGTGAGCATGGCCGCAGCAGGGGATGGGCGTATTGGCATTACCATAGGTGGCAGCGGTGGGGGGGATGACGCCACGTCATGCACAGCACTCCTTGCTACCGCGCGTGAAGGGGCGGATGGCCCCGCCCCGAGCACGGTGGCCAAAAAGGCCAGTAAGGAGGAAAAAATCATGAACATGCTGCACGGTCTGGGGCTGTTCCGGTGAGCGGGAGTGCAACAGGCATGCCCGGGCGCGCACCTGCCGGGCGCAAGCGGTTCTGGAAACAGGTTGAGCTTGTAGAGCGCGATGGCGCATTTGCTGTGCAACTGGATGGGCGCAGCGTGCGCCTACCCGGCAAAACTGCTCTGTGCGTGCCCTCCCGCGCGCTGGCTGAAGCCCTGGTGGCCGAGTGGCAGGCGGCGGGGCAGAGTGCGGAGGGGTATTTTACCCCCGAAGACCTGCCACTGACCGGTATTGCCGGGTCCATGCTTGAACGGATTCCACAGGCGCGTGAGGGTGTGCAGGAAAGCCTGCTGGCCTACGCCAACAGCGATCTGGTCTGCTACCGCGATGGTGCGGGGGGCAAGCTGGCAGCGCAACAGGGCGCACTTTGGGACCCGTGGCTGGCGTGGCTTGGCACAACCTACGGGGTTACGTTCCAGACCACGCAGGGGGTTATGCCCATTTGCCAGTCTGCTCAGGCGTTGCAGGCCCTCAGGGCTGTTATGGCGGGTATGACAGACGCGCAACTGGCCGTGCTGGGGGTGGCTGTGCCCGCACTGGGGAGTCTGGTGCTGGGGCTGGCCCTGCTGGGTGGTGGTGCTGTGGAAGAACTGGTTGCCTGCGCCACGGTGGATGAGCGCCACCAGATGGCCATATGGGGGCAGGATACCGAAGTGACCGACCGCATTGCCAGTATGCAGATGGAGTTGGAAACAGCAGCACGGTTTGAGGCGTTACTACGCCAGGCCTGAGTGCGGTGCCCACTCCAATGCCGTAAGTGCAGGGGTGCGGGGCGTTTGAGCGCTTGGTGTTTTATTGTTTTTCTGGTCACATCGCATAACGGCATCTGTATTTTGCAGGAGAGTAATCAGGTCATGAAAATCGGTAATGGTGTAATGGCGGCGGCAATGGTCGCGGGGCTTTCTCTTTCTGGTCTGTCGGCCCACGCAGCGGGTCCGGGCGGCATGGGTGGTCCGGGCGGTCCGGGTGGTGGCATGGGTGTTGGCTCCACCTTTGGTGGCCCGGCGGGCAATGCGCTGGATGGGCTGGACCTTAGCCGCAAGCAGCGCAACCAGATCGCAACTATTCTGAAAGAAGCGCATGAGCAGGATCAGGCGCAGGATACGCAGGAAGAGTTTGAAAACCTGCATACCCAGATAGAAGACCTGTTGAGTGCTCCCGGCCCGCTTGACCAGGACAAAATCGCGCAGGTGCAGCAGAAAATGGCCACCCTGCGTGCAGAGCGCGAGGCACGGCACCTCCAGACCGCCAGCCGGATCCATGACGTACTGACCCCCGACCAGCTGGCCCAGATGCGGGAGCGGCAGAAGCGCATCCACGAACTGCTGAACGAGCTGAACGCGTTGCAGCATCCCGCCCAGCAGGTTTCCTCCGACAGCCAGAAGAAGTAAAAGCCAGAAGTTCCTTGACTCAGGGCCCGGTCGTACCGTAAGCCCTGCTACAAATCAGGACCGCCACTCCGCGAGTGTTCGCGCAGTGGCGCGTCTCGTTATGGGGTGTGTTGCACTTGTTCGAAGCTCTTTCAGGCAAGCTTTCCGGGGTTTTTGATGGTCTCGCCAAACGTGGCGCACTGTCCGAAGCCGATGTGATGGAGGCCATGCGCGAAGTGCGTCTGGCCATGCTGGATGCGGACGTCGCACTGCCCGTTGTCAAGGACTTCGTTAACAAGGTTAAGGAACGTGCGGTCGGTCAGGAGGTGCTGGAAAGCATTTCCCCCGGTCAGGCTGTTGCTAAAATTGTCAACGATGCCCTGATTGATGCCCTTGGTGGTGCGGGTGTTGCACCGCTCAACCTGAATGCCATCCCCCCCGTGCCAGTTCTTATGGTCGGGCTTCAGGGGTCTGGTAAAACCACGACCTCGGGCAAGCTGGCCCTGCGTCTTGCCACGCGTGAGCGCAAAAAGGTGCTGCTGGCATCGCTCGATACGCAGCGCCCGGCCGCCCAGTTGCAGCTTGCCCAGCTTGCCGTGCAGGCGGGGGTTGTCTCCCTGCCCATTATCGCAGGCCAGACCCCGGTAGAAATTGCCCTGCGTGCGCTCGATGTCGGGCGCAAGGAAGGGTATGACGTCGTTATCCTCGATACGGCGGGGCGTCTGTCCATTGACGAAGCGTTGATGGAGGAAGTCCGCCAGATCAGGGATGTTACACACCCGGCGGAAACGCTGCTGGTTGTGGACGCCATGACCGGGCAGGACGCAGTCAACACCGCCAAGGCGTTTAACGAGGCGGTGGGCGTGACCGGCGTTGTTATGACCCGTATGGATGGTGATGCGCGCGGTGGTGCGGCCCTGTCCATGAAGGCCATTACCGGCGCGCCCATCAAGCTGACAGGCTCGGGCGAAAAGCTGGACGCGCTGGATGAGTTCCATCCCGAGCGTGTGGCGGGCCGTATTCTGGGTCTGGGTGATATTGCCGGTCTTGTGGAAAAAGCAGCGGATACGCTGGACCACGAGGAAGGTGAGCGTCTGGCCCAGCGCATGATGGCTGGCAAGTTTGATCTGGATGACTACGCATCCCAGATCCGCCAGATCAACAAGCTTGGTTCCATTTCCGGTATTCTGGGGATGTTGCCGGGTATGGGTAAGGTCAAGGAAGCGCTGGGGGACAAGGACCTTGATACGTCCGTCCTTAAAAAGCACCTTGCCATTATCGGTTCCATGACCCGGGGCGAACGTCGTGCGCCGGGGATTATCAAGGCCTCGCGCAAGAAACGTATTGCCGCAGGGTCTGGAACAACAGTTCAGGACGTCAACAAGCTGCTCAAGCAGTTCGACATGATGTCCACCATGATGAAGCGTTTTAACAAACTGGGCGTGAAAGGTCTCATGCGCCAGGGAATGTCTGCGCTCATGCCTAAGGGAATGGGTGGAGGCCCGCCGGGTGGTCCTGGCGGTTCTCCCTTCCGCTGATGCGGCCTGTTTCTGCCTAAGTTTTCCGGGTTTTGTTTTTCGGTCTGGAGTATTCCGAATGAGTGTTAAAATTCGTCTTGCCCGCGCAGGTGCCAAGAAGCGTCCTTACTACCACATCGTTGTGGCAGACAGCCGCAGCCCGCGTGATGGCCGCTTTATTGAAAAAGTGGGTGCCTACAACCCGATGCTGCCTTCCGACCACGCTGAACGCGTGCGTCTGGTAAACGAACGCATCACGCACTGGCTTTCCCAGGGTGCGCAGCCGACCGATCGTGTTGCCCGCTTCCTTGGCAATGCTGGCCTGATCGCCAAGCCGAACTTTAACGAGCAGCCCAAGCAGTCTGCTCCGAAGAAGAAGGCACAGGAACGTGCAGCCGCTGCCGCCAAGGCAGCAGAAGCCGCAGCCTGAACTGAGCCAAATCAGCCATGCAGCCTGACCTGATCCTGATTGGTGTTGTGGGTAAACCGCACGGAGTGCGCGGCCTTGTGCGCGTGCATTCCTACGCGGCGGACGCGGCAACACTGGAGGATTACGCGGTTCTGCTGGACGGGCAGGGGCGTAAATGGTCCCTGCGCTGGTGCGGTGCGGATGGCGTTGCCGAGTTAAAAGACGCTGATGGCAAACCTCTGGCAGACCGGACAGCAGCACAGGCAGTGGTGAACACCCGCCTGTATGTGCCGCGTTCGAGCCTGCCGGAGCCTGAGGAAGAGGAATTCTACCATGCCGATCTGATCGGTATGGAAGCGTTCGAAAAAGGTCTTTCTCTGGGGCGTGTCATTATGGTGCATGATTACGGTGCCGGTGCCAGCCTTGAACTGGGCGATGGCTCGCTTGTTCCCTTTACCAAGGCCTGCGTGCCCGAAGTAAAGCTGGACGAGCGGACCATTACCATTGTTCGCCCCGAGGAAATCTCGGGGGAAGAAGGGCGTGGTGTTGGCAAGCGGCAGGCGGGGGTCCCGGCGTGAGCTGGCAGGCCACCGTTGTAACACTCTTCCCGGACATGTTTCCGGGGCCTTTGGGGCAGTCCCTTGCGGGGCGCGCGCTGGAGAACGGGGTGTGGACATGCCGTACCCAAGACCTGCGAGAGCACGGTCTGGGCCGCCATCGTGCCGTGGATGATACACCGTTTGGTGGTGGCGCTGGCATGGTTATCCGCCCGGACGTGGCCGATGCAGCACTTGCGGCAACACAGGTGGGCGCCAACATACCGTGTGTATACCTTACACCACGGGGGCGTCCTCTGACGCAGGCCGATGTGCGGCGTTACGCGGCAGGGCCGGGGGTTATGCTGCTGTGTGGCCGGTTTGAAGGAGTGGACGAGCGCTTTTTGCAGGCAAGGGGTGTCGAGCAGGTTTCCATCGGGGATTATGTCCTGTCTGGTGGGGAAACTGCGGCTCTGGTTCTGTTGGATGCGTGTGTTCGTCTGCTTCCCGGTGTGATGGGGAGTGAACAGAGCGGCGTTGAGGAAAGTTTTTCCGACGGGCTGCTTGAATACCCGCATTACACCCGTCCGGCCGTATGGGAAGGCCATGAAGTGCCCGAAGTTCTGCTTTCGGGGCATCATGGTGCCATAGCACAGTGGCGGCAGAGTATGGCGGAAGAGACAACGCGGGAAAGAAGGCCGGATCTGTGGTCTGCTTGGCTTGCTCGCAAGAATGGAAACAGGGATGCAGCTGTGGGCGGGGCCGCACAGGCAGACCTAGGGGTTTGAGAAGGATACCGATATGAACATTATCCAGCAGTACGAAGCTGCAGAAATTGAACGTCTGACAGCCGCACGCGCAGTGCCCGTATTTGATGCCGGTGACACCGTGCGTGTTTCCGTGCAGGTCAAGGAAGGCGAGCGCGTTCGTCTTCAGGCATTCGAAGGCGTTGTGATCGCCCGTTCCAACAAGGGGCTGAACAGCAACTTTACGGTGCGCAAGATCTCCAACGGTGAAGGCGTGGAACGCGTGTTCCCGCTGTATGCCCCGACCGTGGCCGAAATCAAGGTTGTGCGTCGTGGTAAAGTGCGTCGCGCAAAGCTGTATTACCTGCGTGGTCGTAGCGGTAAGTCTGCCCGTATTGCAGAACGTCCGCGTGACGTTGTTGCTCCGGCAGCAGCAGGCTAAAAGCCACAAGGCTTTTGGGCACGACGCCAGACATGGCTTGTGTGAACCCGACTGGTCTGTGGCCAGTCGGGTCTTTGTGATAAAACAGGGTGTGTGCAGCGTTCATTCAAGGCTGTTCACACGGATATAAAGGTAAGGAGGATGCGCATGGCTGCGCGTACGCTGTTCGACAAGATCTGGGACGATCATGTCGTGGAAACCCTTCCCGATGGCACCTCCATTCTTTATATCGACCGGCACCTCATTCATGAGGTTACCAGCCCACAGGCGTTTGAAGGCCTGCGTCTGGCCGGGCGCAAACTGCGCCACCCGGACAGAACGGTTGCTGTTGTGGACCATAATGTGCCCACATCCGACCGGAGCCAGCCGATCGAGGAGGCCGAGAGCCGCAACCAGATCGAAACGCTCGAACGTAACGTCAAGGAATTCGGCGTTCCCTACTTTCCGCTCCTGTCGGCCAATCAGGGCATTGTGCATGTGGTCGGGCCGGAGCAGGGCATTTCCCTGCCGGGAATGACCATTGTTTGCGGGGATTCGCATACCTCTACGCATGGCGCGCTGGGGTCGCTGGCGTTTGGCATCGGCACGTCCGAGGTCGAGCATGTCATGGCCACGCAGACCATTTTGCAACGTCCTGCCAAAAACATGCGCGTGAGCGTGGAAGGCACACCCGGTGCGGGTGTGTCCGCCAAGGACATCATGCTGGCCATTATCGGCCACATTGGTACTGCCGGTGGCACAGGCCATGTGATCGAGTTTGCCGGTTCGGCCATTCGTGGGCTGGACATGGCGGGCCGTATGACCATCTGCAACATGGCGATCGAGGCCGGTGCGCGCGCGGGCCTTGTGGCCCCGGACGAGACCACCTTCGAGTACGTGCGCAATCGCCCATTTGCCCCCAAGGGCGAGGGGTTTGATCAGGCGGTGGCGTACTGGAAGACCCTCGCCTCCGATGAGGGCGCGCATTTTGACCGCGAAGTGACCCTGCGGGCAGAGGACATTGGCCCAACCCTGACATGGGGCACCAGCCCCGAGACGGTTCTGGCCATTACCGACACCGTGCCCGACCCGGCACAGGAAACGGACGAGGCCGCAAAGGCCCAGATGCAGCGCATGCTGGACTATATGGGGCTTGAAGCCGGGCAGAAAATTGCCGGAACACCCGTGGACGTGGTGTTTATCGGGTCATGCACCAACAGCCGGATCGAAGACCTGCGCATGGCAGCTCAGGTTGCTGCCGGGCGCAAGGTGGCTGCGGGCGTGCGCGCCATGATCGTGCCCGGCTCGGGCAACGTTAAACGTCAGGCCGAGGAAGAAGGGCTGGACCGTATTTTTCTGGATGCGGGGTTTGAATGGCGGGAGGCTGGGTGCTCCATGTGCCTTGGCATGAACCCCGACCGCTTAACCCCCGGCCAGCGTTGCGCGTCCACCTCCAACCGTAATTTTGAAGGGCGGCAGGGGCCGGGTGGGCGCACGCATCTGCTCTCCCCCGCCATGGCTGCGGCTGCGGCCGTAACAGGCTGCCTGACCGATGTGAGGGAACTGGCATAATGGAAAAATTTGTCACGCTATCCGCAATTGCTGCGGCCCTGCCAGAAGCCAATATTGATACGGACAAAATCATTCCTGCCCGGTTTTTAAAAACCACGCAGCGTACGGGCCTTGGCAAACATGCGTTTGACGCCATGCGCTACCTGCCCGACGGTACGGAAAACCCGGATTTTGTGCTCAACCAGCAGCCCTGGCGCAAAGCCGAAATTCTGGTCACATACGATAATCTGGGCTGTGGTTCCTCGCGCGAGCATGCGCCGTGGGCGCTGCTGGATTTTGGCATCCGCTGCGTGATTGCGCCGTCTTTTGCGGATATTTTCTTCAATAACTGCTTCAAAAACGGCATCCTGCCCATCCGTCTCCCGCGTGAGATCTGTGATGAACTGATGGGCGATGCCCAGATGGGCAGCAACGCGCGCCTGACGGTGGACCTGCCGCGTCAGGTTGTTATTCGCCCCAGCGGCGAGGAAGTGCCGTTTGAGATTGATGCCTTCCGCAAGCACCTGCTGATTGAGGGGCTGGATGACATTGGCCAGACCCTTAAGCACGAAGCCAATATTACAACGTATGAAAAACGGCGCGATCAGGAAAAATCCTGGCTGCCGACCATTCATTTTGACTGAACAGACCCATACGGAGTACGCCATGACAGACCCCAAGCAGCCCGTTAAACTCCTCGTCCTGCCCGGAGATGGCATTGGACCCGAAGTTGTGCGTGAAGTCGGCCGTATTATGGCATGGCTGGAAAAAAAGCGCGGCCTGACATTTGACCTGACCGAAGATCTGGTGGGTGGGGCCTCTCTTGCGGAATATGGCGTGCCTATCCGTGATGAAGTGATTGAGAAGGCATGGGCGGCGGACGCCGTTCTGTTTGGCTCCGTGGGGGATCCCAAATGGGGGCATGTCAGCTTTGACAAGCGCCCCGAGGTGGCCATTCTCAAACTGCGGCAGGAACTGGGGCTGTTCGCCAACCTGCGTCCCGCCAAGGTGTTTGACGCACTGGTGGACAGCAGCACGCTCAAGCCCGATGTGGTCCGCGGTCTGGACATTATGATCGTGCGTGAGACCGTGGGCGGCATTTACTTTGGCGACCCACGCGGGATTGAAACCCTGCCAGATGGTTCCAAGCGCGGCATTAACACCGAAGTGTACACCACATCGGAAATTCAGCGCGTTGCCCGCGTTGCGTTTGATCTGGCCCGCAAGCGCGACAACCGCGTGTGCTCGGTAGAAAAATGCAACGTGATGGAAAGTGGGCTGCTGTGGAAAGAGGTCGTGACCGATATCCACGCCCGCGAGTTCCCCGATGTCCAGCTTTCGCACATGCTGGCCGATAACTGCGCCATGCAGCTTGTGCGTAACCCGCGCCAGTTTGACGTGCTGGTAACGGGCAACCTGTTTGGCGATATTCTGTCCGACCTTGCCTCCATGCTCACAGGTAGCCTTGGCATGCTGCCATCTGCCACACTGGGTGCAGAACAGGCCGATGGCCGCCGCCCGGCCCTGTACGAGCCAATTCATGGCAGCGCGCCCGATATTGCAGGGCAGGGTATTGCCAACCCGATCGCCCAGATTCTCTCCTTCGCCATGCTGCTGCGTTATTCGCTGAACCTACAGGCCGAGGCGGACATGATCGAACAGGCCGTCTCCAACGTGCTGGCCAGCGGCCTGCGTACGGCCGATATTATGGCAGAGGGCATGGCCCGTGTTGGCACGTCTGTTATGGGCGAGGCCATTGTGCGTGAACTGGATAAGCTTCAGGCCAGCTAAGCCTTAACTTTATAACGCTGTTACAAAAAAGCCGCCCACGGACTGTGTGGCGGCTTTTTTGTGTCTATCACCCCGGTAAAGGGCAAAGGCCGCAAACGCGGGCGGGCACAAGGCAAACAAAAAGGCCGGTGCCCTAGGGGCGACCGACCTTTAATGCCTGCAAAACAGGAGGAGGCTGGATTAGAAGCCTTCGCGTTCCAGACGCTTCCGTTCCATTTTGCGTGCGCGGCGAACGGCTTCTGCCGCTTCACGCGCTTTGCGTTCGGACGGCTTTTCAAAGTGCCGAC
>JBDNSL010000019.1:13940-31993 GCA_047719095.1 Acetobacter sp. | reverse complement strand
TGAAAAAATCCAAAAAGCGGGACATGCTGATCGAGCATGCACAGGCGGCCCGCCTCTCGCTCCAGTTGGTCACGCTGGCAACGGATGTGCCCCTGCCCATGCCCGTGGCAGACCTTGCCACGCGTGAGCCGGACAAGCTGGTGCTGGCCGACTGGCTGGACAGTATGGGTTTTCGCTCCGTTATGTCGCGCATGGGTATGGGCAGTGCCGCCGGTGCCCAGCTCCACCGCGCAGCCCGCGCCTCCGCCCATGCCAGCTCTGGCGGGCAAGCCGGGGCCAGCCCCGACACTGCGGCAGAGGGGCAAACCACCCCCTCCGATGCCCCGCCCCACACCGGCCCCGACAACCTGCTGAGCGCACCTTACACAGAGTACGAGACGGTACGCACAGCCGAAGCCCTGCAAAAATGGGTCAGTGCCGCACAAGAAGCCGGGCTATGCGCGGTAGACACCGAAACCGACGGGCTGGACCCACTCAACGCCAACATGCTGGGCTTCTCGCTTGCTACGGCACCGGGGCATGCCTGCTACGTGCCCCTGCGGCACGAAGGCACGCTGGAAGCGCCAACGGGCGAGCAGCTCACCCCCACACAGGCACTGGACCTGCTGCGCCCCCTGCTGGCCGATAGCAGCGTGCTCAAGGTTTTCCAAAACGCCAAGTTCGACCTGCTTGTGCTTGACCACGCAGGCATAGACCACGCAAGCATTGCCCCGGTGGATGACACGATGCTGCTCTCCTACAGCCAGTCCGCCGGGCTGCATGGGCAGGGCATGGACGAGCTTGCGGTACTCCACCTTAACCACACCCCCATCCCCTTTACCGCCATGACCGGCACGGGCCGCAACCGCATTCCCTTCGCGCAGGTGCCGGTGGAAAAAGCCACCACCTACGCCGCCGAGGATGCGGACGTAACCTTGCGCCTGTGGCACGTCCTGCGCCCCACCTTGCGTACCAACAAGGCACTGGCCCTGTATGAGCAGGTGGAGCGCCCGCTGGTGCAAGTCCTTGCGGCCATGGAAAAATGCGGCATTGCGGTCAACCGCGCGGAGCTGACCCGCCTGTCCGCCGACTTTGAAAGCCGCATGAAAAACATGGAACAGGGCATTTACGCCGCTGCCGGTCGGGAGTTCAACATAGGCTCCCCCCGCCAGCTGGGCGAAATCCTGTTTGATGAGATGGGGCTAAAGGGCGGCAAACGCGGCAAGGCCGGGGCGTGGAGCACGGATTCCTCCGTCCTTCAGGACCTTGCCGACCAAGGCCATGACCTGCCAGTGCGCGTGCTGGAATGGCGCCAGCTTGCCAAGCTCAAATCCACCTATACCGATGCCCTGCTCAAACAGGCCAGCAAGGAAAACCGGGTCCATACCTCTTTCCAGATGGCCATTACCACAACGGGCCGCCTGTCCTCCTCCGACCCGAATTTGCAGAACATTCCTGTCCGCACAGAGGAAGGTACGCGCATCCGTCAGGCATTTGTGGCCCCTGCTGGGCGCAAGCTGATCTCGGCCGACTATTCCCAGATCGAGTTGCGGCTGCTGGCGGCTGTTGCCAACATTCCCACCCTGCGTGAAGCGTTTGAACTGGGTCAGGACATCCACGCCCGCACCGCATCCGAGGTGTTCAACATCCCGCTAGAGGGCATGGACGCACTCACCCGCCGCCGCGCCAAGGCCATTAACTTTGGCATTATCTACGGTATTTCCGCCTTTGGGCTGAGCAAACAGCTTGGCATTCCCGCAGGGGAGGCCAAAAGCTACATAGATGCCTATTTTGCCCGCTACCCCGGCATTCGGGACTATATGGAGCAGATCAAGGCAGAAGCACGCGCCAACGGGTATGTGCTAACCCCCTTTGGCAGACGCTGCTACGTGCCCGGCATCCACGAAAAAAGTGCAGTCCGCCGCCAGTATGCAGAGCGGCAGGCCATTAACGCGCCACTTCAGGGTGGGGCTGCGGACATTATCAAACGCGCCATGGTGCGCCTGCCCGCAGCCTTGACGGCACCCGGGCTGGACAGTGCACGCATGCTGCTACAGGTCCATGACGAACTTCTGTTCGAGGTGGATGACGCGCAGGCGCAGGCCGTGGCGGAAAAAGTGAAAAATATTATGGAAGCAGCGGCGCAACTGAGCGTGCCGCTGGTGGTTGAAACAGGCATAGCCCAGACATGGGCGGAGGCACACTAACCCATGACACCCGCAGGTAAACGCGCCGTTCTGATAGGTGCAGGCATTCTGGCCCTTGCAGGAGCTGGCAGCTTCTTGGCCACCAATCTGGCACTCAAGCACAGCATTACGCTCAACTCCTATGGCAATCCGGTGGGTGGGTCCTTCCGCCTGATGGATGCAACAACCGGCACCATGACAGACAAGAGCTTTGCGGGCCGGTGGATGCTGGTGCTGTTCGGGGCCACCCACTGCGGCCAGGACGCCTGCGCCCCCGCCCTGCGCGCCATGTCTGCCGCCATGGATGAGGTTGATCCGGGCAAGCGCAAAATGGTCATTATTTTTGTCAGCCTCGACCCCGACCGTGATGACGCAGAACGCCTGCGCCAGTACGGCGAGGGCATAAGCCCCCGCGTGGTGGCAGGCACAGCCGCCCCGTTTGCACTGGCTGACCTTGCCAAGGAATACCACGCCCCCGTGGAAAAAATGGCCGACCCGGAATGGGAATATGCCATGCGCATGTCCCCGCAGTTTGTGGTTATGGACCCACAAACACGCTACCGTGGCACCATAGAGGCCAACACCGACCAACAGGGCATGGTGGCCAGCCTGCGCCAGATTATGGCAGCCGGACAACCCGCCACCCCTTGAGCGTTTTCTCCTGACCACCCGTTCCGTGTTCTTGCAGGTTTGTTGCGAGCCCCCATGCCGTTGCTCCATTCCGTAAGCGCCCCGGTGCGCTTTTATGCCTCCCTGCTGGTGACAGGGGCTATTTTTGTCACACTGGACGCAGGCTCGTGCGTGCTGCGCCATACCCTGCCTGAAGGCCCCCGGCGCAGGCGCATTGCCCGGCGCTGGCTATGCGCCATGGCCCGGCTGGCTGTGGGCTACCTGAACAGGGCGGGTATTTTGGAATGCGACATGGCAGAGCTTGCCAGCATTGCCCAGCGCCAGAACCTTGTGCTTGTGGCCAACCACCCGTCCCGGCTGGACTGCCTTGTGCTGGCCTCCGTGCTGCCGCATATGGTGTGCGTCACCAAAGCCTCCATCTGGGAGCGCGGTGTACTGGGCAGCACCTTACGCACCGCAGGCTACGTCCGGCACGATACGCTGCTTAAAATTATAGGCCCTGCCTCGCAGGCTTTGGCCGAGGAATGCCAGCTTTTACTGTTCCCCGAAGGAACGCGCGCACGCGCAGGTGCTACGCCGGGGCCGCTACAGCCCGGTTTTGCGGCCATTGCCCAACGTACGCGCGCGGATGTGCAGGTTGTGCTGATAGAAACACCATCGCCCTACCTGTCGCAGGGGTGGTCGTTTTTGCGGCGTCCGCCACTGCCCATGCGCTACCGCGTAAGGCTTGGTCCGGACTTTTCCGCCCCCAAACGGGACGAGGCCAGCGGACGGGCCCTGATAGATGCTGTTGAACACTGCTTTAAAAAATCCTCCCTGCAAGGCAGGGAGGATCTGGAAGGCGTTTAGTAGATTTCCGGAATAATCATGTTTTCCGGGGTCGGCAGGCGCTCGTAGTCCGCGTGGTGCACGCGCGGGGGCAAGGCAACCTCGGGGTGGGAGACAGCCTTGTAGGGCACCTGTTCGAGCAGATGGTTGATGCAGTTCAGGCGGGCACGCTTTTTGTCCACGGCCTGCACAACCCACCAAGGCACTTCTGGAATGCTGGAGCGTTCGAGCATGGTTTCCTTGGCTTTGGTGTAGGCTTCCCAGCGGCGACGGCTTTCAAGGTCCATCGGGCTGAGCTTCCACTGCTTGAGCGGATCTTCAATACGGGCACGGAAGCGGGCTTCCTGCTCATCATCGGTGATGGAGAACCAGTATTTGACAACCTGAATGCCGCTACGCACCAGCATACGCTCGAACTCAGGCACGGAGCGGAAAAATTCTTCGTATTCCTCGTCCGTGCAAAAGCCCATCACCCGTTCCACGCCAGCGCGGTTGTACCAGCTCCGGTCAAACAGAACGATCTCACCTGCGGCGGGGAGCTGGGCTACGTAACGCTGGAAGTACCACTGCGTTTTTTCGCGGTCCGTGGGGGCTGGCAGTGCAGCCACGCGGCAGATACGCGGGTTAAGGCGCTGGGTAATGCGCTTGATGGCACCGCCCTTGCCTGCTGCGTCACGCCCTTCAAACAGCACGACCAGACGGTGGCCGGTCTCTTTTACCCAATCCTGCAGGCGCACCAGTTCACCCTGAAGGCGCACCAGTTCGCTAAAATAAGTATGGCGGAAGCTCCGGTCAGACGGAGAGGATTCACCACCCAGACCTTCATCCTGCAATTCGAGTTCGATCTCTTCATCCAGATCGTCAATGATCTCCTGACGCATACGCTCACGTTCACGTTCGGCGGCAGAGAGGCTGTTCACATTGGCATCAGACATGATCTTGCCTTCGCAGTTTGTAGGAAAACAGGGTCAGGTGCCGCACACGGCAGCACCTGACCGGGTGTTTTTAGAAAATGTGGCGGAACACCACATACAGCACGCCACTGATAAGCATGGCGGCAGGCAGGGTGGTAATCCACGCCATGCCCATGGCGCGCAGTGTGCCCCACTGCAACCCGCCACCACCAGCAGCCATGGTGCCAGCAACACCGCTGGAGAGGATGTGCGTGGTGGAAACCGGCAGGCCATAGCCTTCGGCCAGACCAATGGTGCCCATGGCCACGAACTCGGCCGAAGCACCCTGAGCGTAGGTCAGGTGGGTTTTGCCGATTTTTTCGCCCACGGTCACCACAATGCGCTTCCAGCCCACCATGGTGCCAAGGCCCAGAGCCAGCGCCACGGAAATTTTAACCCACACAGGAATAAAGCGCGTACCTGCGTTAAGCTGCTTCATGAACGTACCCAGTTCACCATCTTCAGCTTTGGTGAAGGCGGGGTCCTTGCCAATGTTATGAATGGCTTCGGCTACCAGATACATGTCTGTGCGCACGTTAGGCACGGACGCTGCTGGAATTTCGTGCAAGGAGTGGTAACCGCTCACGGCCTGCGCAATGTCAGCCGACAGAACGGACAGGGCTGCATACACTTCTGGGCGGGCAACGGACTTGATGCGCAGCGCATCGGTCACCTGTGCGCGGGCTTCCTCAGCCGTGGGCTGCTGGAGCATGGGCTGGGCGTGCGTGTCAAACACGTGAGACGCCTGCTGTGCGGTTTCCACAAAGCCGGGCATCATGCTGTCGGGCATGGCGCGGTTCAGGGCGTAGGCGGTGGGGGCCGCACCGATCAGGATCAGCATGATCAGGCCCATACCCTTCTGCCCGTCGTTGCTGCCGTGGAAGAAGGACACACCCGTGCAGGTGCCAATAAGCAGACCACGGATCCACATCGGGGGCGGTGCATCGCCTTCAGGCGCACGGTAGAGGGCAGCGTTACGCACCACAACGCGCAGCACCATAAACAGGCCCGCAGCAAGGATAAAGCCACACAGAGGGCTGAACAGCAGGGCAGAGAAAACCTTTTTAACCTGCGTCCAGTCCACGCCATACAGCGCGCTCCCCGAAGGGGACATAAGCTGGTTTGCAAAGCCGACACCCAGAATGGAGCCAACCAGTGCATGGGACGAGCTGTTGGGAATGCCAAGCGCCCATGTTGCCAGGTTCCACACAATGGCGGACAGCAGCAGGGCAAAGATCATGGCGTGGCCTGCACCACTGCCAACCTGCAAAATCAGCTCAACAGGCAGCAGCGTAACAACGCTGTACGCCACAGCACCCGAGGAGGTGAGAACCCCCAGCAGGTTCCACATCCCAGACCAGACAACCGCCACCAGTGGGGGCAGGCTGTTGGTGTAAATAACGGTTGCGACCGCATTGGCCGTATCGTGAAAACCGTTCACGAATTCAAAGCCCAGAGCAATAAGCAACGCCAGAGCCAGCAGGGCGAAGGCCCCGGTTGCTATGCCACTGGTACCAACAGCGTGCAGGTCAGCCAGCACGCTGTAACCAACAAACGCCAGAGCTGCTGCAATCACTCCCAAAAAGAACATGCGGAAAGCCTGATGCTCCCCTTTACGCATATTCGGACGTCCTCCAACTGGAGAACTCAGCATTGTATCTGACATAAAAGCACCCTGCGCAGAAAAAGATGGGCGCAGGATAAAACTCTTTTTACTCTAGGTGGCGTTAAGAAATTATGAAACAAAAATCCTTTTTACATCAAATATATAGTCTAGATATCGTTCGTATTGATACAATACTGAAACAAATCTAGCGTTCATCCCGCCTGATCCATTTTGTTTCCTGCGGGGGGTGCCATGTGGCCAGCCCGTCCAGCAGATCGGCTGGCTCGCGCGCAACCTGCAACATGCTTCTGTGCACGGGTTTGAGGAAACCCTCCTCCACCACATGGTCCAAAAACGTACCTAGGCTGTTGTAAAACCCGTTCACATTCAGCACGCCACAGGGCTTGGCGTGGTTGCCAAGCTGGGTCCATGTCCAGACTTCAAACAGTTCTTCCAGCGTGCCAATGCCACCGGGCAGGGCAACAAACGCATCCGACAGGTCCGCCATAAGCGCCTTGCGCTCGTGCATGGAGCCAACAATGCGCAGGTCCTCCAGCCCGTTATGGGCCACCTCGCGCGCGACCAGTGCCTGGGGGATAACACCAGTAACCTGCCCCCCGCCCGCCAGCACGGCATTGGCCACAGCCCCCATAAGCCCGACAGACGCCCCGCCATACACCAGCCCTATGCCGCGCCGGGCCATAAGCAGGCCAAGCTGCTCGGCCGCATGCAGGTAGGCAGGCCCCCGGCCAGAACTTGAACCACAAAAAACACAGATCCGGCGCATGGCGGCCACTCCTACAAATACCTGTCAGCCCTTTGGCACGCCCACTGCATGGTGCACGCAACGCGCCAGAACACCCATGCACGCACCAATACGTGAGGGCTGGACACACAACTTTGTTGTTTTTTTCATGCCCCATGCATGGGGGCAACCCTTTCCAAACCGCAACAAGAGGGAGTAGCCTACCCCCGCATGCACAAAGGTGCTTGATATAACACAATAAGTTTTCGCCAACGCCCGTTATGGACGCTCAGACAAGAACAATAAAAACAGAAAGATAACCAGCGTGCTTCCCTCTCCAGCCCCCCTTTCCAGCGCACACCAGCGGTTCCTTTACCTTCAGGTTCTGGTGGCGGTGGCTGCCGGCATTCTTGTTGGCGCCCTGTTTCCCTCTGTTGCAACACTGCTCAAGCCGTTGGGCGACGGGTTTGTCAAACTTATTAAAATGGTGATTGCGCCGGTTATTTTTCTAACCGTCAGCACCGGCATTGCAGGCATGGCCGACCTTAAGCAGACAGGCCGCGTGGCGGGTAAAGCCATGCTGTATTTTTTATGCTTTTCCACGCTGGCACTCGCCGTGGGCATGGTTGTTGCCAATATTGTGCGCCCAGGGGCTGGCATGCATATCCGCCCGCAAAGCCTGGACAGCGCCTCGGTCGAGCAGTTTGTGCAGGCCGCCCATGGCCATTCCTTTACCGACTTTCTGCTCCAGATCATTCCCTCCACCACGGCGGGGGCGTTTACCTCGGGCGAGATTTTGCAGGTGCTTCTGGTTGCCATTCTGTTTGGTATCAGCATGGCGCAGATGGGTCAGGCGGGGGAGAGTGTGCTCAACCTGTTCCGTAGCCTGACGGAAATGGTGTTTGGCGTGGTGCGGCTGGTTATGTACCTTGCACCCGTTGGCGCATTTGGCGCCATGGCGTTTACGGTGGGCAAGTTTGGCATTGGCTCCATTGTGCATCTGCTTGGGCTGGTGCTGACCTTTTACTTTACCGCCGGTGTGTTTGTGCTGGTCATTTTGGGCATTGTTGCCCGTCTGGCTGGCTTTAGCATTGTGCGCCTGCTTGTGTTCCTTAAGGAGGAACTGCTGATTGTGCTGGGCACCAGCTCGTCCGAATCAGCACTGCCGGGGCTTATCAGCAAGCTGGAGCAGGCCGGGTGCAAGCCGGGCATTGTCGGGCTGGTGGTGCCTATGGGCTATTCCTTCAACCTTGATGGCACCAATATCTACATGACCCTTGCAGCCCTGTTTATTGCACAGGCCACAGATGTACATCTGGGTTTTGGCGAACAGTTAGCCCTGCTGCTGGTTGCCATGGTCAGTTCCAAAGGGGCTGCCGGGGTTACGGGGGCAGGCTTTATTACGCTGGCTGCCACGCTGTCTGTTGTACCCAGCGTGCCCGTTGGCGGCATGGCGCTGATACTGGGCATTGACCGCTTTATGTCTGAGTGCCGCTCGCTTACCAACCTTGTGGGCAATGCCGTGGCAACCATTGTTGTCGCCCGGTGGGAAAACGCGCTGGACATGGACCAACTCCACCAGACCCTACACCCCTCCAAACGGGAAACGCCCTCCGCCTGACCCCACCATACCCGGACCACGCCGCCCACATGCCCCTGCCCACGTGGGCTAGGGGGCTGGGTTTTGGCAAAATGGTCCACAGGAGCGGGGGGCTAAAACCCCGCTTGGGCACTCCCCCCCTGCTCAGGCTCCAGCCCTAGTTCTGGGGTTGTGTGTCCGTGGGCGTGGTTTTGTGGTGTGTGTGTTTGCTGGCCTTGTGTTTGCCCGGCTGGACGGCCTGCGGCCCGGTTAGCGAGGGTTTGATGGTGTCGGCCGTGTTGGCGGGCCGGTCATTGGCGGGGGGCTGGGTTCCGGGCTGCTCTGCCTGAGTGCGCGGGTTGTTCCACAGCTTTTGTGAGGGTTCCACCCGTTTGCCGTTTTCATCCAACGCTGCGGGAGGGGTCTGGCCAACCTGTGCTGCCGCGGACCCGGCGGTTGGGGCTGCGGGGGCTGTGCCACTCTCCTGCGCAAAAGCGGGTGTTGCCAGCATTGTGGCACCGAGCAGAAGTGCAAAAAATCTGCCTGTCATCGTCAACCTCTCTCTCGTGTTGTTGTGGCCTCCTTACAAAACGAGAGAGTTTTCCATGGGTTCCCTGTTTTTATTCCCCACCGGGCACAGGGCTGTCCGTGCTGCGGGTCCACGGTAGGGCTGGCAATGGACCACAACGGAGGTCTGGGGGGCTTATCCGCCCAGACACAGGCGTGCGGCCAACTGGTTGTGCCGCGCCACCAGACCGTGCAGGTCCAGCCGGGAAAAATACCCGTCCTGCACAAGAATATTCCCGTTAACCATGCTCATGGAAACCTGCGTGGGCGAGCAGAACACAAGAGCTGCCACCGGGTCGGTCTGGGCACCCGCATGGGCCAGACCGCGCACGTCAAACGCTACAATATCGGCCGCCATGCCCACTGCAATCTGGCCAATATCATCACGCCCCAAAACTGCGGCCCCACCGCGTGTGGCCAGAGCCAGTGCATCCCGCGCGCTCATCATACCCGGTGTGTCCGGGTTTTCGGGCAGTAAGCGGGAGAGCAGCATGGCCTGCCGTGTCTCTCCCAGCAGGCTGGCCCCATCGTTGGAGGCCGAACCATCCACCCCCAGCCCCACACGCACACCGGCTGCCTGCATCTGCCGCACCGGGGCAATACCCGATGCCAGCCGCATGTTCGAGCAAGGGCAATGGGCAACCCCTGTGTGGGTGCGCCCAAAACGGGCCATGCCATCTGCGTCCAGCTTTACGCAGTGCGCGTGCCACACATCCGGCCCGACCCAGCCAAGGCTTTGGGCATATTCCGCCGGGGTCTGGCCAAAGCGTTCGCGGCTGTAGCTGACATCGTGGTCATTTTCCGCCAGATGCGTGTGCAGCATGGTGCCCGTGGCCCGCGCCAGCTCTGCCATATTGCGCATAAGGTCCCGGCTGACCGAAAAAGGCGAACACGGCGCACCCGCAACCCGCAGCATGGCAAGGGGTGCGGGGTCATGGTACGTCTCGATCAGGCGTTGTGTGTCACGCAGGATATCGGCTTCATTCTCCACCAGCGCATCGGGCGGCAGGCCACCCTTGCTTTCCCCCACACTCATGGCCCCACGGCAGGCATGGAAGCGCATACCCATGGCAAAGGCTGCCTCTATCTGGTCGTCCAGCCTGCATCCGTTGGGAAAAATGTAGAGGTGGTCACTGGTTGTAGTACACCCCGAGAGCAGAAGCTCCGCCATGGCGGTACGGGTGGAAACCTGCACCATTTCGGGCGTAAGCCCCGCCCAGATCGGGTAAAGCGTTTTAAGCCAGCCAAACAGCGAGGCATCCTGCGCCTGCGGGATAACCCGTGTTAAGGACTGGTACATATGGTGATGGGTATTGACCATGCCCGGCAGTACAACATGGCCGTGCAGGTCTATAACGTGTTCTGCATTGGGTGGGGGGGTATTTGCCCCCCCACCGAGTGCTACAATCTGCCGTCCCTCCACCAGAACCCACCCGTTTTCCAGTTCGGTGCGTGCGTCATCCATACACACCAGTCTGGTTATATTTGTGAGCAACGTGCGGCGGGACATGCAAACTCCTGTCGCACCCGGCTAAACCGGATGCGGTGTTGGCGAATAATTCAGAACGACGTGGAGATAGAGCCTACCATGGTAAAGCGTGGTTCCACCATGAAGGAGTTGCCCGAACCATCCGCATTGCTATCCGATGCTTTATAAATGGCACCCATAGCCCCTGTGCGCACGATAGAGCCTGTCAGGTTGGTAAAGTTCAGCTTGAACGTAGGTGATTTGAGGAAAGACATCGGCTTGAAGTGGTACCCAAGGGAGAGCGTGTCTGTGACATACCCCGGAATACGCTGGTCATTGGCGATGGAGACAGACTGCGGGCCTGTGTAATGCACCGCACCGTTGGCAAAAAATCCTTTATACGTATAGGTCAGACCAAAGTTGGCCATAACCCGTGGTGCCATAATGGCCTGCGTGCCCTTGGAGTGGATCATGGAGCCAGCGCCGTTGGGGTCCCATACATCGCTATCCTGTGTTGCGTGCAGGTACTCGATCGATGCATAGGGGCTGAACCCATGGATGGACGTGCCCGCAACCATAAGGTCAAACCCGCGCATGGTCTGGCTGCCAATAGACATGGGGCTAAAGCTGTTCATGCCCACATACCGGTCAACAATACGGTTACGCACGTTGTAGTTGAAAAGTGACAGATCAACCATGACGTATTTGTTGTGGTAGCGGTAGCCCAGTTCTTCCTTGATGGAATACTGGTTTTTCAGCATCGGGCCACTTGCGTTCATCCAGCCCATATCGGTCGCACTAGGCTGACGGTAATCGCCTTCCGCATTCACATAAATCTGGTTGTTCTCATTGATCTGGTAGCTGATGGACAACTGTGGCAGCGGCTCAACCGTGTTGTTACCCGAACTGTTACCCGAAATCAGGTTCTGGTTCTGGTTATTGCCACTCCAGCCCTTGTTCCACGCGTTGGACATGACAAACTTGAAACCTGCATTAATAATCAGGCGGTTATTTAGATAGCGTGCCTGATCCTGAATAAACAGGGAGTGCAGTTCGTATCCTGCGGTTTGACCATACATGGCCCCACCAATCTGATACTGGGCCGTGTTAGGGCTGGGGGCTGCGCCATTGGCCATGGTTGTGCTGCTGGGATAACCCTGAATGGTCTGGTTGTTTTCGTACCAGTACCCAAAGCTCAGGTGGTTGTGGCGGTCAATATCATACCCAAGCTTGGCGACCACACCAACCTGACGGGCCTCGTTTTCCAAGAAGTAGTTGGTCAGGTTTGTACCCACCGGCACCGCCTGCCCCGTGCTGTTATAGGTCTGCGATCCGTTGGCCTGCCCACCCGGAGACGCATCCCAACCCTGCCCGAAGCTGAAGTAGGGCTGGACATCCAGAGACAGCTTTTTAGGCAGAACAATATGTACCGGAGCCGTCAGGAATATCTGGTTCCAGTGGTCATTGTTGTTCTTCCAGTAGTTATCGCTCGACGGGTTGGACGAACGGCCATAGCCATTGCCGGTGTGTTTGTAGTTCAGGAACTCTTTTTCGGTCGGATAGTTATCAATCACGAAGTCTTCAGAGTTCCAGGACAGGAACAGGTGGGCGTTGGACCCGTTTTCCCAGTCTTTACGCACGCCAAAGTCAATGTGTTTGCGCTGGTTGGTGCCTGCACCCATCCAGCTCCGGTCATGGGTGTTGGAGAAGGAGAAGTAGCTCTTGATCCCGGTTTTGCCGATCTCGCCCGATTCCAGACGGATAAATTCGCGCGAGAGATTGTTGGTGCCGTAAGAAAAATCGACCATACCGCCCATTTTTTCGGACGGCAGATGGGTGCGCGAGTTCATAACCCCGCCTGCTGCGGACATAACCGGCAGGTCACGCGCGGCACTGCCGGGGGTTACGCTGACTTCATCCAGGTTTTCCGAATCAATGTCTTCGGTCATGTATTTGGCCGCAGCCGCAGGCGCGCCATCGACCATGAGCGCCATGTCCAGATCCGTCATCCCGCGGGACTGGATGGAACCACCCTGCATACCCGATGCATCGGGGGTCATAATGTTCAGGCTGGGCAGGTTCTTGACCAGATCAAGCGCGGTGGAGGTGGGGCTGCGCATGTTAATGTAGTCTTTGGTAATGGTCTGCACCGCGTGGGGAGCCACTTCCTGGCGCATCATGCCGCCACCGCCCGAGCGTGTGGTGCGGTTGGACGCAACCGAAATTTCTTCCGCGCCGGAAGACTGGACCGAGGTGTTGGCAGCCTTGGCAGGCTTGGCGGGCGCATGCTTGCCCACGGTTTTGGCCGGGGCGTGCCCTGCCTTACCTGCAACTGGCGCACTCGGGTCCGTGGCGGCGGATGCCTGCCCCACCCCCGCAATGCTGGCGCAAAAACCGGCAACACTGGCCAGACAGGTCAGGGTGGCAAGGCGTTGGCGGTATGTCAGTGAGGAACCGACAGAGCGCCGCACGAAAAAAAATCGGGAAGGCATGGCGTAGTCTCCCAAAAGCAGAGGCTGGAACGGGGTAAAAGCGGCAGACAGGCGTTATTCGTGGTAGGCGGCCCCGTTTTAAAATTGCTTCGGCGGGGGTGGTCTTCGAACATTGCCCATAAACGATACGATTCCGATATATAATTATGACTGCCCTTTCTCACAAAATAAAAAAAAGCACTTTTGCATTGCTTTTTTCAGCACGGGGGCCGCCCTCAATTTTGCAACGCGAAATTGCTTTTTTTGCTTTTGGGAGAACAGAACAAACCCGTCTATAATTCCCCCACCAGCCAGCCCCTTCTGGCCAACCCGCTCAGGCCCCGCACCAAGGACAAAACCCATCGCCCCCAACCCGCCCTTTTCCACCGGCCCGCAAGAGGCCCCTGCCGTGGTCTCCCGCCCGGTCAACCGGTGTGACCATTTGGGCGCGCACCCTTTTTCCGACACGCAGGACGGTCTTTTTCGTGCTTATCTGTCCGACGCATATGCAGCCACCTGCGCGCAGGTGGCCCTGTGGATGCACGCCGCAGACATGACCACCCGCACAGACCCCGCAGGCAACCTGATAGGCCGCTACGAAGGGCAGACACCGGGGGCACCCGCACTCCTTATTGGCTCGCATCTGGATACCGTGCGCAATGCGGGCCGGTATGATGGCACTCTGGGTGTTATGCTGGGCATAGAGGTGGTGGCCCATCTGGCCGAACGCGGTGAGCGCCTACCCTTTGCCATTGAAGTAATTGGTTTTGGGGATGAGGAAGGCTCGCGCTTTCCCGCATCCATGCTCACCTCACGCGCGGTGGCGGGCACGCTGGACACCCTCCCGCTGGAGGCAGTGGATTCCACCGGCACCCCCTTGCACAAGGTGCTCCTGCACAACGGGCTGGACCCCGCCCGCTACCGGGAGGCCGCCTACCGGCCCGAACAGGTTGTGGCCTACCTTGAAGCGCATATAGAGCAAGGCCCCGTGCTGGAGGCCGCCAATATGGGCGTGGGCGTGGTCAGCGCCATAGCCGCGCAATACCGCTTTAGGGTGAGCATGCAGGGGGTGGCGGGCCACGCAGGCACCATGCCCATGTCCCTGCGCAAGGATGCACTGGCCGCCGCCGCCGAGGCCATGGTGGAAATAGAGCGCATTGCCGC
Organism: Acetobacter sp.; assembly: GCA_047719095.1. Classification (GTDB taxonomy): domain Bacteria; phylum Pseudomonadota; class Alphaproteobacteria; order Acetobacterales; family Acetobacteraceae; genus Acetobacter. Next base: position 17,817 of record JBDNSL010000019.1, on the reverse strand, counting down.
CAGCGGACCGCCCGATCTGGTGGCAACCGTAGGCCAGTTGCATGTAGGGCCGGGGGCCAGCAATGTTGTGCCCGGGCAGACCACCTTTAGCCTCGATATCCGCGCAGGCACGGCAGACGTGCGCAATGCGGCCACCGCCAGCATATGCACGGCCCTGCACGCCATTGCGGACAAACGCGGTGTGGGCCTGCACATTGAGCGCCAGAATGACCTGCCCGCCACCCCGTGCAATGCGGACCTGAGCGCACGCCTTGCAGCGTCTGTCACCAATGTTACCGGGCAGACAGCCCACAGGCTGGTCAGCGGTGCCGGGCATGATGCCATGGTCATGGCTGCACTGGCCCCGGTTTGCATGCTGTTCATACGCTGCCATCAGGGGATCAGCCACAACCCGGCCGAAGCCGTGCGCCATGATGACGTGCACACGGCCCTGCTGGTCATGCTTGATTTTGTACGCGCACTTGCCACCACCCCGGCCACAAACCCAACGGAGTTTTCTGCATGAATCCCTCTTTCTTCCGGCAGATTGACCCGCCCCAGCGTATGTTAATGGGCCCCGGCCCCATTAACGCGCACCCGCGTGTGCTGCGTGCCATGTCGGCTGACATGCTGGGCCAGTTTGACCCGGAAATGACAGAGTACATGAACGAAACCATGGCTCTGTACCGACAGATTTTCATGACGCAGAACCAGTGGACCTTTCTGGTGGATGGCACAGCCCGCGCAGGCATTGAGGCAGCCCTTGTCTCTCTTGTGGAACCGGGGGACAAAATCCTGCTTGTACGGGCGGGGCGTTTTGGGCTGCTGCTGTCCGAAATAGCGGAGCGCATTGGCGCCAATATCTGCGCGCTCGACCTGCCATGGGGCGAAGTGGCCACACTGGAACAGATTGAGGAGGCACTTAAAACCCACAGGCCAAAAGTGTTCGCCTGTATTCATGGTGATACCTCCACCACCATGGCCCAGCCGCTCGAAGGCGTGGGGGCGCTGTGCCGCAAATATGGTGCGCTGTCCTACACGGACGTTACCGCAACACTGGGCGGCATGGCCATAGATACGGATGTGTGGGGGATTGATGTGGTGTCCGGCGGGTTGCAAAAATGCATGGGGGGGCCTCCGGGTTCGGCCCCCATGACCGTGTCCGACAGGGCTGCGGAGCATATCATGGCCCGCCGCCATGTGGAGGCGGGCATCCGGGCCGAGGGCACAGCCAACGGCAACCGCGCACGCATTGCCTCCAACTACTTCGATCTGGCCATGATTATGGATTACTGGTCGGAAAAGCGCCTCAACCACCATACCGAGGCCACAACCATGCTCTACGGCGCACGCGAGGCAGCCTGTATTGTGCTCGAAGAAGGGCTGCACGCCCGCTTTGCGCGCCACGCACAGGCCAGTTCGTGCCTGATTGCCGGGCTACGCGCCATGAACCTGCGTATTTTTGGTGATGACGCACACCGTATGACCAATGTGACCGGCGTGTGGATTCCAGATGGTGTGGACGGCGAGGCCATACGCACCCGCATGCGCGATGATTTTGGCATAGAAATTGGCACAGCCTTTGGCCCGCTGGCCGGGCGCATCTGGCGCATTGGCACCATGGGCTACAACGCGGTCAAGCATAAGGTGCTGCTCACCCTTGGCGCGCTGGAGGCCTGCCTTGCAGCACAGGGCCACCCCCTGCCCCGCGGTGCGGCCGTGGATGCAGCATTGGCGGACTGGCCATAACCCAACAGGGCGACAGACAGAAGGACGGCACGCACATGACACTGGATGACACCCAGACCCTCCTTGAGCTGACACACTGCTCCGACCTGTACGAACACGCACTGGCCGAAAACAATGTGGATGTGCTGGACGCCCTGTTCTGGCAAGGCCCGCAAACCGTGCGCTACGGCGTGGGGGAAAACCTGTACGGCGCGGAAGAAATAGCCGCTTTCCGCCGCAACCGTACAGGCGGCTCCCCCCCGCGCACCATGCTGCGCCGGGTTATAACCCCCATTGGCACCCATGCGGGGGTTGTCAGTCTGGAATTCCGCCGTACCGGCTCCACCCGCACGGGGCGGCAGATGCAGACATGGATAAACACCCCCGATGGCTGGAAAATACTGGCAGCCCATGTGTCCATCATGGCCGAACAGCCAGAAACCGAGCGGCCAACGCTATAAGGAAAGGAGCACCCCATGACCACGCCTCCCTTCTCTGACGAGGTTCTTGTTACCGCCCGCGCGCAGGCCATGGAGCTGGCACTCCCACCCGCCTGTGTTGCCGGTGTTGTTGCCAACACCCATGTGTTGCAGAACTATGCTGCCCTTGTAAGGGATTTTCCACTCCCCGATACATGCGAACCAGCGGGAGACTACACGCCATGACCCGCTTTGCAAGTGCGCTGGCCATAGCGCAGGACATCCGGTGTGGCAGGCGCAGTGCTGCCTCTGTCATGCAGGCGGTGTTGTCCACCATTCACCAGCACGACAGCGCTATCCATAGTGTAACCCACCTGTTTGCACAGCAGGCCATGGAACAGGCGCACGCGGTAGATGCCAAGCTGGCCCGCAAGGAGGACCTGCCCCCACTGGCCGGTGTGCCTTTTGGGGTCAAGGACCTGTTTGACATTCAGGGCCATGTCACCACCGCAGGCTCCATTGTGCTACGCAACACCCCGCCCGCAACACAGGATGCCGCCATTGTTGCGCGCCTGCGCGCAGCCGGGGCCATTGTGGTGGCAACCCTGAACATGGACGAATTTGCCTACGGTTTTGCCACCGACAACGCCCATTACGGCATAACCCGCAACCCGCACGACACAAACCGCATGGCCGGTGGCTCCTCCGGCGGGTCGGCCGCAGCCGTGGCCGCAGGTTTTTTACCCCTGACATTGGGGACAGACACCAACGGCTCCATCCGTGTACCCGCATCCCTTTGCGGGGTATGGGGGCTTAAACCCACAATGGGGCGTCTGCCACGTGCGGGGGCCTACCCTTTTTCCGCCAGTCTGGATGTGGTGGGGCATTTTGCAGGCACGCTGGATGATTTGCAAAGTGCGTTCTACGTCATGGCGGGCACACCAGCCGAGGCAGAACCCCAAAACGTACGCGCCGCCCGCCTTGGTGGCTGGTTTACCCAGAACCTGACCCCACCCCTTGCCGCAGCCATGGGCCGGGTCTGCCAGCACCTTGGCCTGTCGGGCACGACCGAGTTGCCGCAAACCCCAACAGCGCGTGCGGCCTCGTTCCTGATAACTGCGGCCGAAGGGGGCACGTTGCACCTGCCACGCCTGCGTGCGGCCGCAGAGGAATACGACCCCGCAACCCGTGACCGGCTGCTGGCAGGGGCCATGCTGCCTTCAAGCACTTACGTGCAGGCCCAGCGGTTCCGCCGCTGGTTTCGCCAGCAGGTGCATGCCGTGTTTGAGCAGGTGGATGTGCTGATCGCCCCCGCAGTCATGTGCGAAGCCCCAAGGCTGGATGAGCCAACGGTTATGGTGGACGGCAAACCCGCCTCCGCCCGCGCCAATCTGGGCCTGTACACCCAGCCCATCAGCCTGCCCGGCCTGCCCGTGCTCTGCCTGCCACTGAGTAATACCGGCACCCTGCCGCTGGGCCTGCAACTGGTTGCAGCCCCAGGGCGAGAGGCAGCCCTGTTCAGCCTTGCCCGCAAGCTGGAACACGCGGGCCTTGCCGGGCGCTGCCCGCTGAACACACAACAGGCCGCCTGAAAAAAACCCGTGTACCAGACAGCCCGTGTGCCAGATAACCCATCTGGCACACGCATGGGCCTTGCACCAAAGCGGGCAAAGGGCGGGCATAAACGCCATATGGTGCGCGGGCACGTTTGAAGTTTGAAGTTTGGCGCAAGCACACTCCCCACGCCTGCT
>JBDNSL010000019.1:0-13840 GCA_047719095.1 Acetobacter sp. | reverse complement strand
AACTGCTAACTGCTAACTGCTAACTGCTAACTGCTAACTGCTAACTGCTAACTGCTAACTGCCAGACTTTGGGGGCAACGCCTGCTGCGTCAAGCACTTGCGCCAAGGCTGGTGCTGGCAAAACCCTGCACGGGCTGTGCGGGGTGGAGCAGTTTTTCCACCACCTCGGCGGCCACAAGGGCTGCTATAACCTCGGGGCGTTTGTCGCGCACGCCACGCTCGCCTATGGGGCAGACAAGTCTGGCCAGTTGTTCGGGCAAAACCCCAACTTCGGCCAGAGATTTTTCAAACCTTGCGCGTTTTGTACGCGAGCCGATAAGCCCCACATAGGCCAGACCGGGCTGCTGGAGGGCCACCTCCACAATTAACGCATCCAGTGTGTGCGAGGGGGTTAGTACCAGCACGCCCGCACCATAGGGCGCTGTGGCCAGCACATCCTCCCAAGCGGAGGTCACATGCACCTCCACACCATTGGGTACTGTGCCAAATTCATGCGCGCGCGGGTCCACCCAGACCAGCCGCAGCGGCAGGGGGGCCAGCGCATGGGCCAGTGCCCGCCCTACGTGCCCCGCCCCAAACAAAAACAGGCTTGGCCGCCCGGCACACTCACGCGCAAGCTGGGCCTCCAACTGGGTACACAGGGGTGGGGTCAGCATCTCCAGCCGCACGGCCACACGCCCACCACAACACTGGCTAACATTGGCACCTCCCAGAACAATCTGCTGTTCGCGCACGACCTCGCCCGAGTGGAGCATGGCTCTGGCGTGCTCCTCGCACGCCAGTTCCAGTGCCCCTCCGCCAACCGTGCCCGCAACAACCCCCTGCCCCACCAGCATAAAGGCCCCCTCCTCCCTTGGGGTGGAGCCACGGGTCAGGGTTACGCGCGCCACCACAAGGGGCTGGGGGGCCTGCCGCCACTGGCCCAGCAGGGCTTTAGCTGTGTATCTGTGCATGCTCCCCCCCGCTTTTGTGGCGCAGGCGTTCGGCTACGCGCAAAATCTGTTCAGGTGTGGCCGGGGCGTTCAGGCCCGGATAGGTGCGGTAGTTGTCCACACTGGCCAGCGCATCGGAAATGGCGTGCAGCACCGCCAGACCATGCACAAAAGGCGGCTCCCCTACAGCCTTGGAGCGGAAAATTGTGTCCTCCCGGTTGGGCACATTGTCCATGAGTTTAACATTGAATATCGGGGGCCGGTCGGAGCAGGCGGGAATTTTGTAGGTGCTGGGGGCATGGGTACGCAGGCGGCCCGATGGATCCCAGAACAGTTCCTCCATGGTCAGCCAGCCCGCACCTTGCACAAAGCCGCCTTCTATCTGCCCGATATCAATATCGGGGTTAAGCGAAAGCCCCGCATCGTGCAGAATGTCCACCCGCTCCATACGGTTTTCACCCGTGAGCAAGTCCACCGCCACCTCGGCACAGGCCGCGCCATAGGCAAAGTAATAAAACGGGCGGCCACGCCCTGTAGCTGCATCCCACGAGATTTTGGGTGTTTTGTAAAACCCTGTGGAGGACAGGGAGACACGCGCCATATAGGCCGCATTAACCAGCGTTGCAAAAGGCACAAGCTGCGCGCCCACCGCCACGCCATCGGCCGTAAAGCGCACCTGTTCGGGGGCGACCTGCCAGTGGTCGGCCGCAAATGCCACCAGCCGCGCCTTGATGGTACGCACAGCCGCCAGCACGGCCATGCCGTTAAGGTCCGCACCACTGGAGGCAGCAGTGGCCGAGGTGTTGGGCACCTTGCCCGTGGTGGTGGCGGTAATACGCACCCGGTCTTGTGCAAGGCCAAACTCGCGCATGGCAATCTGCACCATTTTGGTGTGCAGGCCCTGCCCCATTTCCGTGCCGCCATGGTTCACCTGCACAGAACCATCGGTATAGACATGCACAAGGGCCCCCGCCTGATTGAAGTGCGTGGCGGTAAAGGAGATGCCAAATTTGACGGGAGTGAGCGCAATACCCCGCTTTATGTAAGGGCTTGCCTTGTTAAACTCCCTTATCTGTGCGCGGCGTTTGCGGTAGTCGCACTCAGCGGCCAGTTGGGTCATGACCTCGGCGGAAATGGAATCCTCCACGGTCATATGGTACGGGGTTATGTTGCGCTCGGTCGTGCCGTAAACATTACGCAGCCGCACATCCAGCGGGTCCAGCCCGGTGGCAAAGGCAATTTCCTCCATAATCCGCTCGGCAGCCGCCGCCCCCTGCGGGCCACCAAACCCACGGAACGCGGTGTTGGACTGCGTGTTGGTGCGTAGCGGCATGGAACGCAGGCGCACATCGGGGTAGTAATAGGCGTTATCGGCATGGAACAAAGCGCGGTCTGTAACCGGGCCGGACAGGTCGGCTGACCAGCCACACCGTGCGGCCAGTTCCATGTCCACCCCAAGCACATGGCCCTGTGCGTCAAACCCCACGTCGTAATCAATAACAAAGTCATGGCGTTTGCCTGTGACCATCATGTCATCATCGCGGTCAAGGCGCAGTTTGGCGGGGCGGCCGGTGCGGGCAGCGGCAAGGGCTGCAAGGCAGGCCACAATGTTGGCCTGTGTTTCCTTCCCGCCAAAACCCCCACCCATGCGCCGCACTTCCACGGTTACAAGGTTGTTGGGGCAGCCCAGAATATGGGCCACCATATGCTGGGTTTCCGTCGGGTGCTGGGTGGAGGAGCATACGCGCATCTCCCCGTCCTCGCCCGGTAGGGCAAGGGCTGCCTGCCCTTCGAGATAAAAATGTTCCTGCCCGCCAATGGCAAGCTGGCCAGCAAGCCGCAGGGGAGCCGAGGCCAGTGCCTGAGGTGCATCCCCCCGTGTCATTTCCAGCGAGCGGCAGACCAATGCACTCCCCTGTGCCCGGGCCTGCTCTATGCTCAGGACCGCAGGCAGGTCCTCGTAGTCCACCTGTGCCAGCACTGCTGCGTGGCGGGCGGCATGGCGGGTCTGGGCCACCACGGCAAACAGGGGCTGGCCGCAGAAAAACACATGGTCTTCGGCCAGCAGGGGTTCATCCCCCGCACCCACAGGGCTGATCTGGTTGTGGTGTGCAATGTCTTGCGCTGTCAGCACGCACAAAACGCCGGGGTAAGCCTTGACCGCACTCAGGTCCATGCCGCGTATGCGCGCGTGGGCGCGGCTGCTCAGGCCAAGGGCGACATGCACCGCATTGGGGGGGAGGGGCACATCATCCACATACCGTGCCTCCCCCGCCACGTGCAGGTGTGCACTTTCATGCCGCAAGGAGGAGGACGCCCCCCCGGCCACCTGTGCCGGGCCGTGAGCGGGCGGGGCATCGGGGCGGGGCTGAGCCTGTTGTGCTGCCGTGGTGTGGGGGTCAACCATGCGCCAGCTCCTGCCAGTTCTGCAATGTTGGAGCCCCTGCCCCGGTATGGGCGGGGTCTGGGGTAAACAGGCGGGCCAGCAGGTTGGCCGCAACCGTTGCACGGTACCACGCACTGGCGCGCATATCGGACAGGGGGGTAAAATCCTCCTGCATGGCGGCCTGTGCCGCGTACAGGGTGGCGGGTGTGCGTGTTTGCCCCAGTAGTGCGGCCTCCGCCTTTTTGGCCCGGCAGGGTATGCCCGCCATGCCGCCATAGGCCAGACGGGCCTGCTCTATGGTGCCGTCCTCGGCCATAACCAGCACAAACGCCCCCAGAACGGCGGAAATATCCTGATCAAACCGTTTGGAAACCTTGTACACCCCGCACACGCTGCCCGCGGGCAGTGGGGGCAGCAGTACGCCTTCAATAAACTCTCCGGGGCGGATATCCTGCTTGCCGTATTCCAGAAAAAACGCCTCCAGCGGCACCACCCGGCGCTCAGGCCCGCAGCGCAGGTGCAACTGTGCCCCTGCCGCCATAAAAATGGGGGGGCCATCGCCAATGGGGGAGGCATTGCCAATATTACCGCACACCGTGGCTGCGTTACGCACCTGTGTGGAACCAATGCGCCGCAACGTATCGGCCGCCGCAGGCAGGTGCGCCACCAGATGGGGCATGGCCTCGGTATAGGTAACACCGGCACCTATCCACAACGCGCCACCTTGGCGGGTGTGAACCGCGTGCAGGTCCTGGGCCGAGCGGACAGCAATAATATGGGGGAGCTGGCGCAGGCGTTTGGTCACCCACAGGCCCACATCCGTGCCCCCCGCCACCAGCACCGCCGATGGGTCACGCGCATAGGCACTGGCCAGCGCGTCCACACTGGCCGGGAGGGTTACGCGGCCCTGCGGGCTGCTCAGTTCCACCGTTTTGCCGTCCTGTAAGCTACGCAGACGGACGGTCAGCTCTGGCGTGCGTGCACTTATGGGTTCGCCATAACGTGCGCAGTGGGCCGCGGCTTTGTGCATGGCGCGCACAATGGGGGCATACCCCGTGCAGCGGCACAGATTGCCTGCCAGAGCCTCGTTAATAATACGCTCGCCGTCCAGCGTGCCCACACGCTCCGCCAGATCCGCCCGCGTGGACAAAGCCACCATGGACATGACAAAACCCGGTGTGCAAAAACCGCATTGCGAGCCGTGTTCGTCCACCATGGCCTGCTGCACCGGGTGCAACTGGCCATCGGGGCCGCGCAGGTCTTCCACCGTTAAAAGCTGTGCGCCATCAAGCATCCACACCATGTGGATACACGCATTGACCGCACGCCACACCAGCACACCTTGCTCCAGCCGCCCGACCAGCACGGTGCAGGCCCCGCAATCGCCCTCGTTACACCCTTCCTTGGTGCCTGTGCGGTTCTGCTGCTCGCGCAGCCAGTCCAGCAGGGTCATTTCTGGCGGCAGGTCAGACAGGTGGTGGAGTGTGTCCCCCACATAAAAGCTGATGTGCTGGCGCATGCGTGCCCTCCGGGCTTATGGTCTTGTGGTGTCTTGGGTGCGGTACGGGCAAAGTGTGGAGGTTATTCGGGAGGGGGGCACCCGACCGGACCGCCAGCACCCTGTGGCTTGTCCTTTAGCCCCACCACGTTCCAGACCGGTGTTTCCAGTATGACCGCATCCTGCTCCACCGTCTGCTCGGTGGAGCACAGATTGCCAAAATTGAACACCAGATGCAAAACAATGGCGGACAATGCGCCCAGCGTAATGCCGCTGCCAAAGATAACCTGCATCCATGCAGGAAAATGGTCAGCAATATGGGGCTGGGCGGTGGCCAGCATGCTCAGCCCTATGCTGGTGCCCACAATAACCGTGTTGTTCAGGTTATCAAAATCCACTTTAACAAGGGTCTGTATCCCCACCACAGCCACGGCTGCAAACATGGCCAGCGCAGCCCCACCCAGCACCGGCAGCGGCACGCTGGCAATAATGGCGGCAAGTTTGGGCAGGCAGCCAAGTGCCATCATGATAAAGGCTGCCGCCACAACAACCCAGCGGCTGGTCACACGTGTCAGCCGCACAAGGCCCACGTTCTCGGCAATGCAGGTGTAGGGGAAGGAATTCAGCACCCCACCAATAATGGTGGCCAGACCATCCGCACGGATCGCGCGCGTAATATCGGTCGAGGTAATATCCTTTTTAACAATGGACCCCGTTGCAAACACATCCCCCGTGGTTTCAAGCATGGTAATGATCATGACCACCAGCATGGACAGCACCGGCACCACATGGAAGGTGGGCATACCAAAGTAAAAAGGCTGCGCAACGGTCACCCACGGGGCAGACAGCACGCCATCAAAACTGGCATCGCCCAGAAACCACGCGGTTAACGTGCCAGCCACCAGCCCGAACAGAACGGCAATGCTGGCCACAAACCCCTTGAACATACGCTGGATGAACAGGATGGAAACCAGCGTACCCAGACCATACGCCACATTGCGCATGTTAACCGGGTTTTGCATGACCCCGGTACCCTGCCCGTTAACAATATCATTCGCAGCCACCGGCAGCAGGGCCAGCCCGATAACCAGAATAACAGACCCCGTGACCACAGGCGGGAAAAACCTGACCAGCCTGCCAAACCACGGTGCCGCCAGAAAGGTAAAAATCCCCCCCGCAATGACCGCGCCAAAAATCTGGGGCAGCCCCTGCACGCCCCCACCTGCCGCCACGCCAATGGCGATCATGGGGGTAACGGCCACAAAGGTCACCCCCTGCAACAGCGGGAGCTTGACCCCGATATAACGCCCAAGCCCCGCGGACTGGATGAAGGAGGCAATGCCACAGGTAAACAGGTCCGCCTCGATCAGATGCTCAAGTGCGGCACGGGGCAGACCCATGGCACCCGCCAGCAGAACAGGCACAATAACGGCGGCCGCATAGAATGTGAGCACATGTTGTAGGCCATAGAAGCCAAGCTTCCAGACCGGGAGCATCTGGTCCACGGGGTGGACGGTCTGTGGCGTGTTGCTGGCAGGTTGCATGGCTTAACTCCCCCTGTAGGTCGAATAGGCGTATGGGGCGACCAGCAGGGGCACATGGGCATGCCCGCTGCCGCCAAGACCAAAGCAGATTGGCACAATATCCAGAAACGGCGGGTCCGCCAGCGGTGTGCCCTGCTGGCGGAAGTAGGCCGCGACCTCAAATTCCAGGCAGTAGGCACCGGCTTCCAGCTCAAGCGCTTTTAGCTCCGGGCAGCGGCCATCGGCATCGGTCTGCCCTGCAAACAGAACGCCTGTGGCCCCACTCAGGCGCAACGCCACCCCCACCGCCGGACGGCCGGAAACCGTGTTGAGAACATGGGTTGAAAGAGAGCTCATGCCACCACCTTATCGTGCAGACGTAATGCGGCTATTGCGTCAATCTGGCTCAAGGCCTCGGCCAGTTCGGCTTGGGGCGTACTGGCAAGCCGCTGTTCCATGGCTTGTGCAATAACCTGTTTGGCATGCCCGCCCACCTTGCGCACACAAATAACAAACGGCATGCCGAACTTGTGTGTGTACGCATCATTCAGGGCGCGAAAATGCGTGTATTCCTCAGGCGTTAACCGGTCCAGCCCTGCCCCGCCCTGCTCCTGTGCGGAGGCTGCGGTCAGCCCCGGGTCCACCCCCAGACGGTGCCCAAGCTCGGGGTGGGCACGCACAAGTGCATACTGTGCCGCCTCGGGCGCGGCACGCATGGCGGTGGAAAACGCCGCACACATGCCGCCAAGGTCTGCAAACGGGCGGCTTTTGGCTGCCTGCGCCGCAACCCATGGGGAATGTTCATACACACTCCCAAACGCCTCCACAAAAGCGGCATCGGACATGGCGTTGACCTGCGCCAGAGTGAGCATGGCGGGGGCGGTCATGCCAGAGATGGTCATGCCGGGTGCACCTTCTGCCAATGGCGGGCAATATCGGCCCGGGTTGCCACCCATACATCGGCATGGGCTGCCACATGCTCCAGAAAGCGGGCAACAGCCAGTGCCCGTCCGGGCTTGCCTGCCAGACGGCAGTGCAGGCCAACGGACATCATACGCCCCCCTTCCTGATAGAGCATGTCAAACGTGTCGCGCAGGTAATGGAAGAACTGCTCGCCCTCGGTAAAGCCGTTCAGGGCGGCAAACTTCATGTCATTCACATCCAGCGTGTACGGTACAATCAGTTGGGGTTTGCCGTAGCGCCGGTCGTAATAGGGCAGGTCATCGGCGTAGGAATCCGCATCATACAAAAAGCAGCCTTCCTCCACGACCAGACGGGCGGTATTGGGGCTGGTGCGGCCCTGATACCAGCCCAGCGGCGGAGCACCCGTAACCTGCGTGTGCAGGGCTATGGCCTCGCGCATATGGGCGCGCTCCACATCCTCTGGCACGTTCTGGTAATCTATCCAGCGCAGGCCGTGGGTTGCAATTTCCCACCCACTGGCCTGCATGGCGGCAACGGCTGCGGGGTTGCGGGCCAGCGCCATGGCAACACCAAAAACCGTAACGGGCAGGCCCGCTTTTGCAAACAGGCGGTAAAGCCGCCAGAAGCCGGCACGACTGCCGTATTCATACAGGCTTTCCATCTGCATGCAGCGCGCACCGACAATGGAGGACGTACCTACCATTTCGGACAAAAATGCCTCGGACCCGCGATCATTGTGCAGGACGCAGTTTTCCGCGCCCTCTTCGTAGTTGATCACAAACTGCACGGCTATACGCGCGCCACCGGGCCAGTGTGCATCGGGCGGGGTGGCGCCATAGCCGATCATGTCACGCGGGTATGTCTGGTTCATTTTTATCCTGTTTGACGCTTGGATTTTTTCAGGCCTGCTCGGGCGGGTCAAAGCTTGTCAGCTCATCCACATTATAGTCCAGAAGGCTTTGCAGGTGCAGTGCCCCGTCCTGCACAAACAGGCTGCGCCCGATGCAGGTTGTCAGTTTTTCCACCCCAAAGCGCATACCGCTAATGGTGGCACCCGCAAGGCCCATGCTGGGCATGGCCGAGAACGTAAAGTTGTAGATGCACTCCATCATGGGGGCGAGCGGGTCGCCCGGCTCCAGCGGCTGGAACTGGAACTCACCACTCAGGTACGGATGGCTGCCCAGCAGGGCGCTGGGTTCATCCGCGGGGGCTTCAAACCGATCTTTCCACAAGGCAATGCGGTTGGCTATGCGCGCAAGCTCGGGCCTGCGGGTTAGGTCAATGGTAAAGCCTGTGCCAATAATCAGGAAGTCAAACTCCATCTCGCCGTGTGGGGTGGTTACGACCACGGCCCCGTTTTCCTCCCGCACGGCGGTCCACGGTGTGCCGGGGTGGTAGGCAAAGTTGGGGTGCTTGCGGCAACGCCAGAACGTATCCTGCGGGGGCGGCTGGTTCAGGTCATAAATCTTGTACATAAAGCGCCAGCGCAGCAGGTCCGGCAGATCGGCCAGATAGCTGAGAAAGCCTGCGTTTTCCATCCAGCGATAGGGATTGACTGTGGGGATCTGCTTGCGGCGCAGGCACAGGTCCACGCTGGCAGCGCCATGTTCCAGCACGGTTGCCGCGTTATCAAACGCCGAGGCACCAGCCCCCAGCACACCAATGCGCTTGCCGCGCAGGGCTTCAAAGTCAATCTGTTCACAGGTATGGGCATAACGGCTTTTGGGCAGCCCCTCGCGGATAAAGTCGGGGACATGCCACGCCCCACCGCCTTCTATGCCGGTCGCCAGAACCACACGGCGCGCCCAGACCACATGCTCGGCCCCACCTGCGCCGGTAAAGGTCAGCCTGAGCAGCCCATCTTCCCACGCAATATCGGCCAGACGGTGTTCGTTTTTAACCGGCAGGTCCAGCACATCACGCAGCCAGAGCAGATAATCCTGCCAGTCCCGACGGGAAATCTTGTCCAGATCACGCCAGGCCTGCTCGCCGTATTTTGCCTCAAACCAGGATTGGGGGGTCAGGCTGGGAATACCAAAGTCCGGCCCGGTCACGTGCTTGGGCGTGCGCAGGGTGATCATGCGCGCAAAGGTAACCCACGGCCCTTCTTCCCCCTCTGGGGCCATGTCAAAAATACAGGTGTTGGCCACGCCGCGCCGCCGCAGGCCAAAACATGTGGCAAGCCCGCCCTGCCCACCGCCAATAATGGCCACGTCCAGCACATCCTGTCCGTTATGCTGATGGGGAATGCACCAGTTGCCCGAGGCAAACTCAATTTTGGCAAGATCGTCCCGAACACGTCTGTTTAGCTGTTCCATACCCATTTATCAGTCCACATTATGCAGATCGGGAATCCTGCGTGGTTCCTGATCGCGTCAAATAAAATCAGACTTACTGTTTCACACACGTATCGTTCTTGTATATGACTTAATTCAGCATGGTGCGTTCGCAAAAAGAGAGCAAAAGCTGATGCCCGTTTTTTCCCGCTTCCTGCGTTATTTTATGGCCGTGGCGCAGCATGGCTCTATCCGCAAAGCCTCGGACGAACTCCATATTGCCGCATCCGCCATAGACCGGCAGGTGTTGCAGGGTGAAAAAATTCTGGGCACCCAGTTGTTCGAGCGCCTGCCCTCGGGGCTACGCCTGACCACAGCGGGGGAGTTGCTCCTTACCTCGTGCCGCCGCTGGTCGCGCGACCTGAATGCCCTGCAAACCCAGCTTGATAACCTCAAGGGCCTGCGGCAGGGCTCGACCGATATCCTTATCCCCGATGCGCTGACCAAGGGGTTCCTGCCCACCCTGCTGGGCAGGCTGCGCCAGACACATCCGGGCATTATGGTGGGTGTGCATGTGCGTAAAAGCCATGACATGGGGGACCTGCTGGTTAAGGGCCATGCGGACTTTGCGCTCATGTTCAACCCCGGCCACATGCGCGAATTAAGTGTACGCACCCACAAGGAAATACCGCTCGGCTTTGTCTGCCTTCCCTCGCACGAGATTGCGGGCATGACAGAAGCCCGCTTCAGCCTTGCTGCGGAATACCCCATGATCGTGCCCACCCCACCACTGGCCCTGTGGCGGCCCATTGGCGTGCTGGAGGCGGAAACGGGGGTCAAGGTCGCAACGGTTGCCAAGGCGGACAATATCCAGATGATCAAGTCCATGGTGCTTGAAGGCGCTGGGGTGGGTATTCTGAGCTACCTTGATGCGTATGACGAGGTGCAGAAAGGCCAGTTGGCCTTTACCCCCATTGTCAACCGCAAGCTGCCCCCACTGACACTGGCCCTGTGCGTGGACCGCTCGCGCCAGCTTTCCACTGCCGCGCGGTTTATTATTACCGAGATTGAAAACTTTTTTGCCGACCAGTTCCAACGGCCCGAAAGCGAGCCCCCCCATGACCCACAGCCCTGAGCGCCCCCCCACGGACCGCCACGCCATAAGAGGCAGCTACGTAACCTTCCGCGCCAACCCGTTTACCACGCCCGAGCACGACGCGCTGGTGCTTGAAGAGGACGGGCTGATCATTATGGAACAGGGGCGCATAACCCAGTGCGGCCCCTACGCCACCCTGCGCGCCCAGTTGGGGAACAACACCCCGCTGACCCACTACAAGGACTGCCTGATTAGCGCGGGTTTTATAGACGCGCATGTGCATTACCCCCAGATTTCGGCCATTGCATCATGGGGGGAGCAGCTTCTGCCATGGCTGGAGCAGTATATTTTTCCTACCGAGGCGCAGTTTGCCAATGTGGATGTGGCGCAGCAGACGGCCAAGCTGTTTTTGGCCGAACTCCTGCGTAATGGCACCACCACGGCTGCGGTGTACTGCACGGTGCACCCCCAGTCGGTCGATGCGTTTTTTGCAGAATCCGCACGTCTTGGCACCCGCATGATCGCAGGCAAGGTGCTGATGGACCGCAACTGCCCGCCCAACCTGCAAGACACCGCCCAAAGCGGGTATGACCAGTCCGCCGCCCTCATTGCCCGCTGGCATGGCACCGGCCGCCAGCTTTATGCCGTAACCCCGCGCTTTGCCATAACCAGCACACCAGAACAGCTTGAACTGGCGGGGGATTTGTTCCAGCGCACACCGGGGTTGTACATGCAGACCCATCTGGCCGAAAATCTGGATGAAATGGCCGCCGTGCAAAGCCTGTTCCCCAACTCTGCGTCCTATCTGGATGTGTATGCAAAAGCCGGGCTGGATGGGCCACGCGCCATATTTGGCCACGCCATCCACATGAGCGAACACGATTTTGCACAGTGCCACCATTCGGGCTGCACGCTGGCGCACTGCCCCACGTCCAACCTGTTTTTGGGCAGTGGCGCATTCCGCCTGTTTGACGCACTCAAACCCACCCGCCCGGTGCATGTGGCACTGGGGACCGATATTGGGGCGGGCACATCGCTCTCCCTGCTAGCCACAATGGGGGAGGCCTATAAGGTATCGCTCATGGCGGGGGATACGCGGCTGTCAGCCGCACAGGCATTGTGGCTGGCAACGGCGGGGGCCGCACGCGCGCTGCATTTGCAGGACCGTATTGGCCATATCGCACCGGGGATGGAGGCGGACCTGTGCGTTATGGACCCCAACGCCACCCCCCTTATGGCCCAGCGCACGGCACGCAGCACCAGTCTGGCCGAACGCCTGTTTACCCTGATGGTGCTGGGCGATGACCGGGCCATACGCGCCACATGGGTCAATGGCCAACTGGTGCATACGCGCAAGGCTGCGGGCTAGTACGCGGCCACGCACCCATCGCTACGCGGGTCTGCGGCCCCTTCAAACAGGCCGCTGGCGTGGCGCACCACCGCCCCGGCATGGCCCATCATGCTGGTAAAGGGGGCCACACGTTCCACCACGTGGCCCGCCTGCTCCAGCCGGGCAACAACGCCTGCATCAAACCGGCTTTCTATTTTAAGCGAATGGCTGTTGCTGCCCCATGTGCGCCCCAGCAGCCAGCGTGGTGCGGTCACCGCCTGCTGTAGGGGCACGCCAAAGCGGGCATAGCGCGTAAACAGGGCAGCCTGAGTTTGCGGCTGGCCCTCGCCCCCCATGGTGCCGTAAACCATGACCCGCCCATCCTCAAACCGGGCAAGGGCGGGGTTGAGGGTATGGAAGGGTTTGCGCCCGGGTTCAAACGCATTCCACGCCCCTGCCTCCAACTGGAAGGACGCGCCGCGGTTCTGCCACAAAAGCCCGGTCTGGGGCAAAAACACACCAGACCCGAATTCAAAATACAGGCTCTGGATCATGCTGACCGCAACACCGTTGCAATCCACCGCCCCCATCCATGTTGTATCCCCCATCTGGGACGGGGCAGGCCACGGCATGGCGCGTTGGGGGTCTATCTGGGCGGCCATGGCGGCAAAACGCGCATCATCATTCAAAAAGCTCTGGGCGTCCTCACGCATCCAGCGAGGGTCGCCCACATGCGCGTTGCGGAAAAGGAAGGCATGCTTGGTGGCCTCCACCAGCCCATGCACATAGGCAAAGCCGTCCACTTCCTGCACGTTGAGTTTTTCAAACAGTTTAAGAATGGCAAGCGAGGCCACGCCCTGCGTGGGTGGGGGCGTGTTGTACACCCGCGCCCCCGCAACCTGAGTGTGCAGGGGGGTAGGCGTTGTAACCACATGGTGGGTAAAGTCCACCGCACGCAGGGGGCTGCCAGCGCGGGTCAGGTCCGCCAGCAGCCTGCGCCCGACCTCCCCTGTGTAAAAACTGTCCAGCCCGTTGCGCGCAAGGCTGTGCAGGGTGGCGGCCAGTGCGGGGTTTTTGCGGATCGCACCAGCCTGAGGCAGCAGCCCATCTGGTGCGTAGGCTGCCGCAAAATCGGCATTGCCCAGCAACTCACCCTGTTTTTCCGCCAGCAGAGCGGCCTCGCTCACGGTCAGCGCGTAGCCGTTTTTGGCGTACCAGAGTGCATCTTCCAGCACGCATTCCAGCGGCAGGGGGGGCTGGAGTGCAGCACTGCGCGCCAAGGCCGCCTGCCAGCCAGAAACCGTACCCGCCATGGTGTTGGCAGCCCAGCCCCCACGCCACGGCACGCTGGTGTGGCCTGCGGCGGTATAGTCGGCAGCACTGGCCTGCAGGGCTGCGGCCCCACAGGCGTCCAGCACCTCCGTGCGGCCATCGGGGTAGGAGATCAGCCAGAACGCATCGCCCCCCATGCCGGTCATATGCGGGTAAACCGCACATAATGTGGCCGCCATGGCGGTAACCGCCTCCAGTGCTGTGCCACCTTTTTTTAATATGGCCAGACCACTCTGGCTGGCCAGATGGTGCGGGGATGTGACCATTCCCCGGGTGGACTGAAAACTGTGTAGCATGGTCTGGGCGGCTCCCGCTCTGGTCTGGCCTGATTTCTTGCAACAGCCATAGCCCGCTTTTGCACCATCCCCCATAAACAAAAAAGGCACGCCCCCATTGCCCAGGAGCGAGCGGGGGTGCCCACAGAACGCACCCGCCAACACCTTTTATGCCTGACAGGGCCAGCAAAATCTGACAACCATGGCCCCAACACCCCACACGCAGCAGGACCCCACCACCATGGCTGACCACCAGCCCTCCCCCAGC
>JBDNSL010000018.1:0-34165 GCA_047719095.1 Acetobacter sp. | reverse complement strand
GAGCGGGGGTGGGGGCGGGTGCGCAGCCATTCACGCAGGGCGTCGGGGGCACTGCCTCCTTGGGCTGGCAGGCCCAGCGCATGCAGCACCACGCGCGCAAAGGGGGCAAATGTCACGGCTGGGTCATCCAGAAAGCGGGCAGCGTGGTTAAGGGCCTGACAGCCTATCCAGTAGCCTCCGCCTTCATCTCCAAACAGCCAGCCCCAGCCACCTGCACGGGTGGTGCGCCCATCTGGCGCACGGGCCTGCGCGACCGAGCCTGTGCCTGCCAGCACAAAAACACCAGCCCCCCCGGCAAAGGCGGCGCGGTGGGCGGTCTGCACATCGTTTTCCAGTTCCAGCGCCACATCTGGCCCAAGGGCTGCGCGGGCCACGTCCACCTGCTGCTGGGAGGAGGGGCGTGCGCTGTCATATCCGGCCATGCCTAGAACGGCCGCGCGCAGGCCGGTGTGGGGGACGGCGCGCAGCACGGTGTGCAGGCTGGCTGCCCATTCGGGCCGGTCATAGGGGTTGCAGCCGGGGCCGGTGGCATGGGCCAGCACATGGGCGTTGCATCGCGTGATCAGTGCCACCCGTGTGTGCGTGCCCCCGCCATCAAGTGCCAGAATGGTCTGTGTCTGGGGCATTACAACCCGGCTTGTTCGTGCTGGGTCTGGTTGTGTGCGGCGGGGCCAACACCGCGTGCGGCCTGCACGGCCAGCAGTTCCAGTGCCCGTCGCAAATGCCCGTCGCACAGGCGCAGCAGCATGCGCCCCTGTGCAGGCTCCAGCCCGTGGCGGAGCAGGATGGCCAGCTTGATGGACCCTTCCGCCTTGAGCAGTGCGGCCTGTGCCTGCTCGTCCGAGCTGTCGGTCAGTTTTGTAATCATGCGCAGGGCGCGGTGTACCAGCTTGGTGTTGACAATACGCATGTCCACCATATGCCCCCGCCACGTATGGCCCAGTCGGATCATCAGGGTGGTGGAGAGCAGGTTAAGGCTGATTTTTTGTGCCGTGCCCGCCTTCATACGTGTGGAGCCTGCCACAACCTCGGGGCCGGTTTCGGTTAAAATGCCAATATCGGTTTCGGCCAGCAGGCGCGCACCGGGTGTGCAGGACAGGCCAATGGTCAGGCTGCCGCAAAAGCGCGCACTGGCAAGGGCGGCGCAGGTGTAGGGGGTGTTCCCGCTTGCGGCAATGCCGATCACCACGTCATCAGCCGTGGGGGTGTGGCTGGTTATGGCGCGCTGGGCTTCATCCTCGTCATCCTCGGCACCTTCCACGGGGCTGAACAGTGCGGCCTCGCCCCCTGCCAGCAGCAGGACCAGCCGCTCGGACGGCCAGCCATAGGTGGGGATCAGCTCTACCCCGTCTTGCAGACCAATCCGCCCCGATGTGCCCGCTCCCACGTAAAACAGCCGCCCCCCACGCTCCAGCCGGGGGGTGGCCTGTGCAATGGCGTCCTCCATGTCCGCCAGCGCGGACTTGACGGCGGCAGTGGCGGCAAGCTGGCTCTCCAGCAGGCTTTCCAGCACTGTGGCGGTGGGCCACGTGTCCAGCCCGTCGTACCGGGGGTCCTGCATTTCCGTACGGGGGGGCTGGTGGGGGTTGGGCTGTGTGCTCATGGATTGGGCTTCCGGTTGCGGGCGGGCAGAGTGCTCTGGATAAGGTGCATTATATGGAGCAACCCCGCCAGCCCGAACAGGGCCACCATGCCCAGCACGATCAGCCATGCAAAAGCCGGGGGGTGCCCGTTGGGCCGCCACGCCAGCATGGCCCACACCATAAGGGGCACGCCCAGCGCAAAGGCGGGGGCCAGCGTGCGGGCCGTGGCGCGGGGCATGGCCATGCCTGCAACAAATGTACCCAGCATGGGGCCGTACCCACACGCGGCAATGGACAGGCCCAGCATAATGGCGGACTGGCTGGCATGGGCGAACAGCCCCGCACAGCCCACCAGCGCGCAGCCCCACACCACGCTGACCAGCCGGGCAAAGCCCAGCCCCGAGCAGCCAAGTGCGCGTGTGGCCCGCGCGCACAGGGGGGCAAAGTCCCCCACGCTTGCCGCTGTCATGGCCGAGAGTGTGGCCGAGAGGGACCCCATGGTGGCGGCCAGAATACCCGCCAGCATAAGCCCGCGCAGGCCCGCAGGCAGGTCATGCACAATATAGGCAGGAAAAATGGCATCCGGGCTGGCAAAGCCCGCCTGTTGCAGTGTTAGCCCGCCATTGCGCGCCCAGAGCAGCACGCCTGTCAGGCTGAGCAGGGCAAACAGCACGCCCACCCCCACAGCACTGCCCATAAGGGCCAGCCGTGCGTCCCGCAGGTTGCGTGCGGCCAGCACGCGCTGGACCATAAGCTGGTCGGTGCCGTGTGACGCAACAGAGAGCAGCGCCCCCCCGCCAAGGGCTGCAAGGGGGGTAAAGGGGCTGTTGAGCAACGCGGCGTTATGGGCAAACAGGTGCAGCCGCCCCGCCTGTTGCAGGCTGTGCCATGTGCCCGCAGGTGCGCCATGCCACAGCAGGGCCGCACAGGCCGAAGCCCCGAACAGGTACAGGCCAAACTGGATACTGTCCGACCAGACCACGGCGCGCAGGCCGCCACATACGGTATAAAACAGGGTGAGCAGCATAATGCCGCACAGCAGCACGGGCTGGGGAATATGGACGTGCAGCACCGCCAGCATGGTGGCAAGGGGGAGCATACCCGCAAACAGGCGCACGGCCTCGGCCAGCAGGCGGGTGAGCAAAAACGTGGCGGAAGCCAGCCGCTGCATGGAGGGGCCAAAGCGCTGGCCCAGCCAGTCATACGCGCTAAGCATCTGCCCCTGCTGGTACAGGGGCAGGAACCACCATGCCACAATGCCCCGCCCCACAAGGTAGCCCAGTGCCAGCCCCACAAAAACCATGCCCGAGCCATAGGCAATGCCGGGCACGCTGATAACGGTCAGGGTGGAGGTTTCTGTTGCCACAAGCGAGAGGCACAGCGCCCACCACGGCAGGTCCCTGTGCCCTTCCAGATAGGCGGAGGGGGAGGACTGGCGGCCTGCCAGCACAAGGGCTGCAACCGGCATGGCCGCCAGATACGCCAGCATGACCAGCAGGTCGGTAAGGCTCATGATGCGGTCCTGTTCACGCGTATTGCTTGGGCGGTAGGCGGGGTGGTGGTGGCCCAGAACCCGCAGAGCAGGGCAGGGCCTACAAGGGGGAGCGAGGCCGGACCGGGGCCAGAACATGGCTGATGCACATACTGTAGGAACAGGGTGCGCGGGTATCAACCCTCTATCTGCCCTGCATCAGAGGGGCATAGGCGTGGTGTTCGGGGCTGCAAAGCGCGCACTGGGGGCATGGCCGCAGCTATTGGGGTTTTACTCGGGCTGGGGTCTGCATGCGGGCGGGGCTTTGTGGGGGATGGGCGGCGCACTCGCCCGAGTGTGACAACAGGGTGCTTGGCGCAGGGGGCAGGCAGGCGGTAACCTGCTGGCAGACAGATGCCCGCGGTGGCGTATAACCGGCTGTGGCGCAAGCGTGATAAAGGATTAAGGGTTATGACCAGTGGTTGCAGTTCTGCGGGGTGTGGCCCCCGCGCCCCCTTAAGTGCCGAGCAGGAGCAGATTCTGCTCGGGCATGGCACGGAATACCCCGGCTCCAGCCCGCTGAATGCGGAAAAGCGGCAGGGAACGTACCATTGCGCGGCCTGCGGCACGCTGCTGTTTGCCTCCACCACCAAGTATGAAAGTGGGAGCGGGTGGCCATCCTTCTGGGCGGCCGAACCCGGTGGTGTTGCCACCCGGCACGACACAAGCCACGGCATGGTCAGGGAGGAAGCCCATTGCGCCCAGTGCGAGGGCCATCTGGGCCACGTGTTCAATGACGGGCCACCCCCCACGGGCCTGCGCTACTGCATGAACGGGCTTGCGCTGGACTTCCGCCCCACAGCGCCCGAGCGCGCCTGACCTGCCCCACACGGCATGGCGGGTGGGGGGCTACCCCCTTGCCTGCCGCCGTTAGTTGGAGGGTGTGGGGGTTGGCTTGCCCGCCCCCACAGCACTAAGGAAAAACGACCACGCCTCGTTAAAAAACGCCTCGCGCTCGGTCTCGGTTTTAAGGGGGTCAAGGCCGAACAGGCTGTCTTCCATCGGCCAGCCGCTTATCATGCCGGTGAGCAGGTGGGCGGTGGTGTCCGTGGCGTAGCCGGGGTTGATCTGCCCCTTCTGCTCCGCCGCCTTGAGCAGGCGGACAAAATTGTTGTGGAAAGGCTGGCCAATGGCCGCAACCGCCTGCTTTTGCAAGGAGGGGTGGCGGTGCCCGTCGGCTATGAGAATACGGTAGGTGCCCAGCGCATCGGGCCGCAAAATCAGGTCCAGCATCAGGCGGCTGATGTGGCGCAGCTCCTCCAGCGGGTTGGTCAGGGGGGTCTGCTCCATGGCGCGCAGGACAGAGCCGGTCAGGTTGGTCACAACGGCAATAAACAGCGCCTCCTTGGAGGGGTAGCGCCGGTAGAGGGTCTGTTTGCTTGCGCACGCTTTGCGGGCAATCTGGTCTATGGAGGTGCCCGCGTAGCCGTGCTGCACAAACAGGCCCGCCGCTATTTCCAGCAGGTACTGGTCAAGGTCTTCGGTTACATCGGTCGTGGGTCGGCCACAGCGCCGTTTGCGCCCCTGTAGGCAGGGGTTTGCCATGTCCAGCGGACGGGTGGCAAAGGTAAGGGCCTTGCTCAGGTAACCTTTTGGCGAACGGGAGGCAGGGGGTTCAGACAACGATAATCCGCTTTGTGTGAGCTGGGGAGGGTAAGGCAGGAGGCAACGCTATGCCCTGTGGTGGTTTTATACCTGTGTCCTGCTTTTATTTCGAGGCTTTTCCGTCTGGCGCAAGAACACAGCGCAAGAATGTGTTGCAAGAAAAAGGGGGTGTTGCGGCGGGTTTTTTCCGCCACACACACAACACGCATACCATGTGGCGCGCGATCATGTCAGGAAGAACCCCAGTGGAACAGCAGACGATTGAGGGTAAAATGGACAACGCGGCGGCGCCAGAAGCCCCCGGCCCCACGTGCGAGGCACCCGCCCCCCGGCCTGACCCGGCGGGTAATGCCAGTGCCGAGCAGATAGCCGTTCTGGCGCAAAGTGCCCAAAAGCTGGAGCGTGTTCTGCGCCGCTTTTACCAGCTTGCCCTTGTGGTGGTGGCGGCCCTGTGCGTGGGGCTGTTCATATACGCTGGTGGGGCGGTGGTTATGGTGGTGTTTGCCGCAGCCCTTGTGGCGGTGGTGCTCCATGGTGCCGCCCGGCTGATCTGCCGGGTGCTGCCGGTGCGCCAGTGGGTGGCGGTGGTGCTGTTTCTGGCAGCGTTGGTCGGTGGGGTATCGCTTGTGGTGCATGTGTCCGGGCCGGAGCTGGTGACCCAGCTTTCCCACCTGTATGCAGCCCTTACCCATGAGCGCGACGCCCTGCATGCGGCACTGGACAAAAACCCCATCGGGCATTCCGTTCTTAACCACATTCCGCGCTTTTTTGGTGGCAACCAGACATCCGGCCCCCTTGGGGCAGAAGGGGCAGGGGGCAGCATGGACTTTGCCGGGTCCATGACCAACGTGCTCACATCCACCTTTGGTTCGGCTGGCACGCTGGTGGTCATTATTATTGCGGGGGTGTATTTTGCCCTCTCCCCCCATCTGTATGCCAATGGTGTGCTGCGGCTTGTGCCCACGCGCTACCGGGGTACTGCGCGCGAGCTTATCCGCACCACAGCGCATGTCCTGTCCGCATGGGTTGCCGGGCAGCTGCTGGATATGACCGTGGTGGGCGTGCTGACATGGGTTGGCCTGTCCCTGCTGGGTATGCCGCTGGCTTTTCCGCTGGGGCTGGTGGCGGGCACGGCCAACTTTATCCCTTATCTGGGCACGTTTATCGGGGCGGTGCCTGCATTGCTTATTGCCCTGTCCATTGGCCCGCGTGAGGCCCTGATGGTGGCGGGGCTGTACGCCTTTATTCAGGCGTTTGAAGGGTATGTCATGTCTCCCTTCATTCAAAAAAGGGCGGTTAGCATGCCGCCTGCGCTGACCATTCTGTCCCAGACCATTTTTGGCGCTTTTCTGGGCATGTGGGGGTTTGCCTTTGCCTCCCCCATTACCGCCGTGCTCCTTGCCGTGATCGACCACCTGAGCACTCCCCTGCCAGAGGACGAACAGGTGTGAACGCGGCCGCACTGACCGCCTAAAGCGAAAAACTGGCGCAAACAGGGGCGATCCGCGTTTTTTGGGGTGGTTTTCCCCTCTTTGTCCATGCACATTCCACACAATAAGAATATCCGCTTGAAGGAAGCACGGGAATGTCCAGCCCAGCCGACGATTTTCAACAATACCGGCACCTCAGTCCGTTTGAACTCAAGGACCAGCTTATTCGTCTGGCCTCGGGGCGGGCGCAGCGGGCCATGCTGGACGCGGGGCGGGGCAACCCCAACTTTTTGGCGACATTGCCACGGCAGGGCTTTTTTCAGCTAGGCATGTTTGCCGCAGCCGATTCCGCCCTGACCTTTTCCTACATGGCCGAGGGCGTGGGCGGCGTGCCCCGGCGTGAAGGAATAGAGGCACGGTTTGAGGCATTTCTGGCCGCCAACAAGGACGTGCCGGGCATTGGCTTCCTGCGGCGCGCCCTGTCCTATGTGCGCGACCAGATGGGCCTGCCAGCCGATGCTTTTCTGCTCGAAGCCACAGCCGGTATTTTGGGGTGTGACTACCCAACCCCCCCACGCATGCTGCGCTACGCAGAAAAAATTGTGCGCCACTACCTGCTGCACGAAATGGCGGGCGGCACCATGCCTGAAAGCACGACAGACCTGTTTGCGCTGGAAGGGGGCACGGCTGCCATCAGCTATATTTTTGCCTCCCTACGCGAAAACGGGCTGATCCGGCCGGGGGACAAGGCCGCCATTGGCATGCCGGTTTTTACCCCCTACGTGGAAATTCCCGAACTGCGGGATTACCAGTTGCAGGAGGTGGCCATTAACGCCGACCCCGAGGCAGGCTGGCAATACCCGCCCGAGGAGCTGGACAAGCTGCTTGATCCCTCGGTCAAGATTTTTCTGGTGGTCAATCCCAGCAACCCGCCATCGGTGCGTATGAGTGATGCGGGGCTTGCCCATATTGCCGAGATTGTAAAAAAACGCCCAGACCTGATTATTGTTACCGATGACGTGTACGGCACCTTTGCCGATGACTTCCGCTCCATTTACGCCATTTGCCCGCACAATACGGTGCTGGTTTATTCCTTTTCCAAGTATTTTGGCTCCACCGGCTGGCGGCTTGGGGTTGTGGCCACGCACCAGAACAACGTGCTGGACCGCGCCTTGGCAGCCCTGCCAGAGGCCGAAAAACAGGAACTGGACAAGCGTTACGCCTCCCTTACGCCAGATGTGCGGGGGCTGAAGTTTATTGACCGGCTGGTAGCCGACAGCCGCACCGTGGCCCTTAACCACACAGCGGGCCTGTCCACCCCTCAGCAGGTGCAAATGGTGCTGTTTGCCCTTTTTGCTCTTATGGATGGGCGCGATGCGTATAAAACCGCACTCAAACGCCTGCTCCACCGGCGCGAACTGGCCCTGTACCGCGACCTTGGCGTAAAAGCCCCCGATGATGATGGCAGCACCCACTATTATACGCTCATTGACCTGTCCAATGTGGTGACCCAGCTTTACGGCCGCCGTTTTGCCCGGTGGCTGATGACCAAGGTGGATTACCAGACCATCCTGTTCCGCATTGCGGAGGAGACAGGGGTTGTTCTGCTGCCCGGAGATGGGTTTGCCGTCAAACGCCCCTCGGCTCGTGCCTCGCTCGCCAATCTGAACGAGTACCAGTACGCAGCCATTGGCACGGCCCTGCGGCGCATGGCCGATGAATATTACGAACAGTACTGCACGGAAAAAGGCATTACGGGCAGCCCCGCAACCCCGGCCGTACAGTAAGGCCGGTGCAGGGCGTAAAGTGCGCTCATGCCGGGCCCGGGGGCTTGGCGCGCGCGCCATAGGCAACGGGCAAAAAACCGGGGCAGGGTGTAAGCCCTGCTCCAGTCTGCCGGTCTGGCTTTCTGCCCTTTAGCGCCTTAGCCCTTGGGGCCGTTTGCACGGGCTGCCAGTATGGGCGTGCCCCTATGGGGGGTGTGCCCCCCGCCCCCGTGGGCGTAGGGGTTTTTGCCAGCACCCTTGGGCGTGGCTACCCGTAGGAGGTGGGCCTAGTCGTTTTTGCCAAATACCGGGCGTGTGCTTTCAAACAGAAACCACGTGCGGCGTTCGGTCTCATCTATCCAGTTTTCCAGCAGGCTGGCGGTGGCCACGTCGTGGGCATCGTCACACACGTCATGGACTGCGCGCAGGCGTTTGGTCAGGGTCAGGTTGTCCTCGCGCAGTTCGGCCAGCATGTCCTCCGGGGTTACGTAGAGCGCATCATTATCCGAAATAACGGTCTTGCGCCCGATTTCGCCAATGGAGTGCAGCGTGGTGCCGCCAATTTTGCGCGCACGCTCGGCCATGGGGTCGGTCATGGCAAAAATCTGCTGGCTCTGCTCATCCAGCAGCAGGTGGTAATCGCGGAAGTGGCGGCCACTCATGTGCCAGTGGAAGTTCTTGGTCTTGATGTAAAGGGCGAACACATCGGCCAGAACCTCGGCCAGACCTGCGGCCACAGCCTTGACCTTGTCGGCCTTCAGGTCCGTGGGGGTGCCAAGATATTCCTTGATGTGGAGTTCCGAAGCATTGGGTTTGGTCATGGGAATGCCAGCCTTTCCAATAAATGTCTGTGTGCGGGCCGGGGTGTGCCCCCGCCGCTGCACTCAACGTGGAAAGCAGGTGGGCGGATACAACCCCGTGGCGGCAAAGACTCCGGATTTCACACAAACGTGACAGTTTGGTAACTCCCCATAACCCTGCCAGCCATACAGCCTGTGGAGCGGGCCGTTATGGCTTTTGCGCCGTGCTGTACAGGGTAATAGGCAGTGGCCTGCCGAGCTAGGCATGGAGAGGCCGCATGGGCATGGATATGGGAGCGGGCATGGCGTGGCGCTGGCACTGCGCTGGCATGGCATGGTGTGGCCAACGGGTGTGTGTGCGGGCCAGCCGGGCGGGGGGTTATGCCTCGCTTTTAAGCGGGCGGCTGAGCAGGCTGTGCGTTGCCTGTGGCAGGGTTATCCGCCCTTCCATAAAGGCTGCAATGCAGTCGGTAATGGGGGTTTCCACCCCATGTGCGCGGGCAAGGGCCTGCAATGCGGCTGCTGTTGTCACCCCTTCTGCCACGCCGGGCAGGCTGTTAAGGGCGACTTGGGTGGCCATGCCTTGCCCCAGTGCCAGCCCCATCTGGTAATTGCGGGAGGAGGCCCCGGTGCAGGTCAGCAGCAGGTCGCCCAGACCGGCAAGGCCCGCAAGGGTTGCAGGTTGCCCGCCAAGGGCTATGGCCAGCCGGGTTATTTCGGCCAGTCCACGGGTGATCAGGGCGGCGCGCGCGTTCTCACCCAGACCGGCACCCATGGTTACACCCGAGGCCACGGCAATAACATTTTTGGCCGCAGCCCCCAGTTGCACGCCCACGCAGTCCGTACTGGCGTAAAGGCGAAACAGGGGGGTGGAAAGCATGTGGCTCAGGCTTTGGGCGCGTGCGGGGTCGGGTGCGGCCAGCACGGCGGCGGCGGGCAGGCCCGCTGCAATCTCGCGCGCAAAGTTGGGGCCGCAAAGCACGGCTCCGGGCACGTCTGTGCGCTCACGCGCCAGAATATCCAGCGGAAAAGCCAGTGTGTTACGTTCTATGCCCTTGCAGCACAGCACGGCGGGCGCGCCTGCGGGCAGCATGGGCAGGACCGAGGCCAGATACTGCGTGGGTACGGCCACCAGAACACAGGCCGGGGTTACGTCTGGTAGCGTGGAGCAGGGGTGAATGGTGGGGGGGAGCGGGTAGTCCGGCAGGCGGGGCATGGCCCCGTTGGGCAGTGTTTGCGCGTTGCGCGCCCACAGGTACACCTGCGCTCCGGTGCGCGTGGCGTGCAGGGCCAGTGCGGTGCCCCATGCACCCCCGCCCAATACAAAAACAGGATTGCTCATACCCGCATCGGTGCCAGAAGCCTTGCCACCGCGCAAGCGGGGCTGTGGCGGGGTGGCGCACAAAGGGTGGTAACGGCTGGTAGGGGAGTGGGGGCGCTGGCGCTCAGGCGGAGGCGGCCAGGGCTGCACCCTGCTGGAGAGCAGCGTGGGCTGCGGCCAGTTCGGCCTGCTGCATGTGTCTTAGCTTGGCTTCGCGGAGCAGGCACACAACGCCTTTAACACAGTTGCCGCACTGTGCCTTGCACCCCCGCGCGGCATAAATCTCACGCGGGTTGTTTGCGCCACCGGCTACGGCGGCCTCTACGTCTTTGTGGGTCAGCAGGTTGCAGGAGCAGACAACCATGAGCGCGGCACCTCAATATTGCGAGTCTCAGCTTACTCAACCATAAATGAGAATTAGTCGCAATGTTTTCCGTGCAGCAGGAGCGCCCTTGCCCCAAAAAAGTGATTGGGGAGAGGGCGGCCCCACACCCCGCGGCTTTGCCCCGGCCCGTAGGCGCTCTGCGGGTTTCAGGCGTGGTGGGGGAGGGGAAAAACCCGGTCGTAAGCCAGATTGAACAAAAAAGCGTACACCAGATAGAACAGCGCAAGCGAGAGCGAGAGCGGCAATGTGGCCAGCATGGAAGCATGGGTATACAGCGCAATGCCCGGCACAAGGGCCACCTGCAATCCGGCCTCGAACACCAGAGTATGCACCACCCGCATCCGCAGGCTTTTGCGTGTGGTGTGGTACAGGCGGGCCATCAGCCGGTCAAAGGTCAGGTTGTACAGGTAGTTCCACACCATGGCGGTTATGGCGCTGCCAATGCCAATAACGCCCATGGCGGATTCGTGCAGGCCAAACAGGGTGCTGCCCGTGGGAATGGTGATGGACAGCGCAAGCGCTTCAAACAGCACGGCCCGGCGCAGGTGGTCCAGACGTGAGCGCATGGGAACCGCGCTGGCTTTTTTGGGCGGCACTGCGGGTGTTTGTGCGTGGGGTGCGGGGTGCGGGAGCATGTTCAGGTCCGCCGCATGGGTGGAGGGATAAGTTGACATGGCGGCAATCTATCTAGCCTGATAGCAAAGGAAAGATGGAACCTATCAGAAAAACAGATGGATGAACGTATCCCTCGAACAGCTTGAAGCCTTTGTGGCCACGGTGGATGCCGGGTCTTTTTCCGCGGCGGCGCGGGCGCTGGGGCGTGCCCAGTCGGCCATTAGTACGCATGTGGCCAATCTGGAGGTGGACCTTGGGGTGGTTCTGTTTGTGCGCACGGGGCGCACCCCCGTGCTGAGCGTGGATGGTGAGCGCCTGCTGCGCGAAGCCCGCGTGGTGCTGGAGCGGCGTGAGCACCTGATTGGTGTTGCCCGCTCTTTGGAAAGCGGGGTGGAGAACAAGCTGGTTGTCGCTATAGACGAATTGTATCCCGAGCATGCCCTTGGCCCGGTCTTTGCAGAATTTGCGCAGGTTTTTCCGCATGTGGAAATGGAAATCCTGTTTCCACTCATGGAGGATGTCGGCCAGTTGGTGCGTGATGGTACCGCCCAGCTTGGGGTGATGTGGCAGCAGCACCGCATGCCGCCCGAACTGGCCTTCCGCACCATAGGGCGGGTACCGCTCAAGCTGGTCTGCGGGCGTAACCACCCGTTGGCACAGGGTGGTCCCGTAGCGTGGGAGGACCTCAAACGCTACCGCCAGATTCTGGTTGCTGCCCGTGGGCAGGAGCGCGAGCGGCATTACCTGCGTCTGGCGGGGGAGGTCTGGTGGGTGGAAAGCCACTGGGTCATTCTGGAACTGGTGCGCCACGGCATAGGCTGGGCCTTTGTGTCCGACCATGTTCTGGCAGCCTCCCCCGCTGCCCCCGATATTGTTGTGCTTGAGCAACAATTTGACGCAGGCGACCGGCTGGTGCCGCTGGCCGTGGTCTGGCACGCCAAGGGTTCGCACGGGGTTGCTACCCGGTGGCTTTTGCAACGGTTCTTTAAAAAAGAGGGAAATTTTTAAAACCCGGAGCACGGCCTGCGCGTTCTGTTTTGCGGTTTGTCGGAAAGCGGACAGTGTGTTCATATTTTGTGTTGAAAATGCAACAGTAACGGCTATGATACGAAAATCCTGATGGAAACGAGAGAAAAACAGGTCCGCATGTCCGTTCTACGTCCCCGCAAATCCTGGCTTGGCCTGCTCCTTGGCAGCGCGGCCTTTTTTTCCGCAGCCCCACTTATGGCGGCCGATCCCGTTCTGCAAACCGAGCAGAGCGATGTGGTTACCCTCAAGCCCTACAGCCCGCACACCATTTTGGTGGAAGACGCGGTTTACACCCACAATAAAGATGGCCGTGTGAACGTGGTGGACGCCGACCGTGGCGTGCTGCTGGGCATGGTGCAGGCCGCCTACAACCCCAACGTGGTGCTTGCCCCCGACGCCAGCCGTTTTTATGTGGGGGAAACCACATGGGAGCGCGGTAACCGTGGCGCACGTAACGACCTGCTGGCCGAATATGACGCCCTGACCCTTAAACTTACGGCGGATGAAAAACTGCCCTCGCGCGCGCTGGTCACGCCCAAGCGCAATAACCTGACCATCAGTGCCGATGGCGGGCGGGTTTATGTGTACCAGATGAGCCCCGCCAACGCGGTGGAAGTGGTGGACACAAAAGACCACACAATTACCCATACGGTGGAAGTGCCCGGCTGTGCGCTGGCCTACGCCTGGGGCAATGCCGGTTTTTCCTCCCTGTGTGGGGATGGCTCCCTGAGCAATGTTTCCTTGGAGGCAGACGGCAAGGCCAGTGTAACCCACACCGCCCCGTTCTTTGAGCCTGACAAGGACGGTATTTTTGAGCAAAGCCCCAGTGTAGCAAAAGACGGGGCAACGTATTTCATCAGCTATAGCGGCAAGGTTTACCCAACCACCCTGTCCGCCAATAGCGTGGTGCAGCCTGCGTGGTCCTTGCAGGAAGGGGCCGGGCTTAAAGCCGCACCTGACGCCTCTGCCCCGTTCGAGGTTACGTGGCGGCCGGGTGGGTGGCAGATGTCCGCCCTGCACAAGGACACGCATGAGCTGTACGTGCTTATGCACCGTGGCACGTTCTGGACCCACAAGGACGCAGGGACCGAAGTGTGGGTGTACAACACGGACACGCACAAGCGCATCCGCCGTATGCCGCTCAAGGTTGCCAGCACCATGGTCGGGATTACCCAAGATGCCGCCCCGCTGATGTTCACCACGAATGAGGAAGGCGACTTCTTTATTTCCGATGCGCGCACCGGCAAGCTGCTGCGTACCATGAAAGCGCTTGGCACGTCCCTGATCTTTACGGTTGCGCCGGGTGAAGGATGAGCCCTCAGGCCTGGGTTTCTTCCATGCCCATAGGGTGTGTGCTGGCAGGGCAACTGGTTGCTGCCCTGTGCGCAGGCGGGCTGGGTGCGCTGTTTTTGGTAGCAGGCGTTGCCAAGCTGCGCGCGCATGACACATTTTTGGGCACACTTGCGTCCTACCGCCTTGTGCCCGAAGGACTGTACGAAACTGCGGCATGGGCGCTTGCCATAGCCGAAACCTGCGTGGCTGTTCTGCTGTTTTCGGGTGTTGGCACGGTTGCTGGCAGCCTTGTTGCAGCAGCTCTGCTGTGTGTGTTTGCTGGCGCTATGGGGGTTAACGTCCTGCGTGGGCGCACAGACCTGTCCTGTGGATGCACACCGGGGGTTGAGGGCAAAAAACTCTCATGGGGGCTGGTGCTGCGGACCGTGCTGTGTGCGGTGGTGGCTCTTGCGCCCTGCGTGGTCCTTGCCAGTGTGGGCGGGCCTGCGCCTGCCCTGTGGGTGCAGGGTGTTGTGGGGGGTGTGTGCGTGTACCTGCTGTGGCAGGCCGTGCAGGTGCTCCCTCCCGTTCGTGTGCCCGGCTCAGGGGTGCAGGAGTACGGAGCATGAGTGTGCTGCTTTGTGTCTGGCAGGCCGTTCTGGTGCTGCTGGTGCTGGTGCTGGCCGTGGTTCTGGTAGCCCTTGCCCGCCAGATTGGCGTGCTGCATGAGCGGCTGGCCCCGCTGGGCAACCAGGAGGCCAAGCCCGGTCTGGACGTGGGGCAGGTTGTCCCGCGCCTGATCCTGCACACGCTGGATGGCGCGCCCTTTACCGTGGGCGATGTGCTGCCCGCAGGGCGCAGGCAGCTTTTGCTGTTTGTGGCGGCGGAATGCCCCGTGTGCAAACGCGTGTCCCCCATTGCGCGCCAGATTGCCACCGAGCGCGGGCTGGACCTTGTGTTTGTGGGGGACGGCCCCGAGCCTGAACTTGCGGCCATGCAGCAGGCCCGACCGGAAATGCAGGGTGTCCCCCTGATAACCGGGGTTGAGCTGGCTCTGGTCCTTCAGATCAACCGTATGCCATCGGTGGTGCTGCTTGATGAACGCGGCACCATACTGGCCAAAGACCTTGTAAATACCCGACGTCAGATTGAAGGGGTGCTGGATGGCGTGGCCACCACCCACCCCGCAGTGCCCAACACGATAAGCGATACAGGAGCGAATGCCCATGTTGCCTTCTGAACACTCTCAAAAAACAGAGCAGGGTGCCTCCCTGTTTGACCGTATGACCGAAACCGTGCTGCGCCGCTTTGCGGGCCACACGTCCCGCCGTGGGGTTGTTGCCCGGCTGGGCGGGCTTGCCGCCGCCGTGCCGCTGTTCCCGCTGCTGCCGGTCAGCCGTGCGTCTGCTGCCACACCCGCCACGGGTGCGGCCAAGGCCAAGGCGCCATCCCCCTTTGCTGCCAAGGCGCAGGCCAAGGACCCCAACGCCTGTGACTACTGGCGGTATTGCGCCATTGACGGCAACCTGTGCACGTCCTGCGGTGGTGGGGTACATAGCTGCCCGCCCGGTACGGCGCCATCCCCCACATCGTGGATTGGCAGCTGCTTTAACCCGCAGGATGGCAATTCCTACATGATTGCCTACCGCGATTGCTGTGGGCAGGATTCGTGTAACGAGGTGACCTGCCTTGGCACCGATGGCGACCAGCCATCCTACCGCCCCATGGCCAAT
The DNA here is from genome assembly GCA_047719095.1 of Acetobacter sp. Taxonomy (GTDB): domain Bacteria; phylum Pseudomonadota; class Alphaproteobacteria; order Acetobacterales; family Acetobacteraceae; genus Acetobacter. Next base: position 19,095 of record JBDNSL010000018.1, on the reverse strand, counting down.
AACGACATTATCTGGTGCTTTGGCACGGGTACGTCGGAAATGTACAACTGCTCCACCGCAGCCGTGATCGGGAAAGCCTCCTGATCATGCGTGCAGCGTTGTTGCGTTGCCTGCTGCCTGCCTGTGTTGCGGTGCTGGCCCTTGGGGCCGGTACCGCGCGTGCCCATGCCGCCCCGGATGCTCCCCCAAACACCGTTATAAACACGCCCCCCAACGCCGTTGCGGGGGCGACCACACTCAGCCATACGCAGTCGGTCTATGTGTCGCACTGCGGGGGGTGCCACGGCATACAGGGCATATCCGGCCCGACCTTTGTGCCCATGCTGCGCAATAGTGTGGGCAGTTTTGCCTGCACGCCGGAGGGGCGCGCCTATCTGGTGCGTGTGCCCGGTGTGTCCATGTCCCTCATCCGTGATGACCAGACGCTGGCCGATGTCATGAACTTTGTGCTGATCACGCTGGGTGGGTCCAGCACGCCGCCGGGCTTTAGGTCCTATACGGCGGCGGAAATACACGCATGGCGCGCACACCCGCTTTCGGGGCCAGATTTTATGGCCCAGCGCGCACATGTGCTGGAGCGCTCGCTTGCCGCATGCGCGCAGGGCGGGCGGCAGGGCTGAGTGCTCAGTCCCTGTTGTGGCAATTAAGCCGCAGACACGTGGCAAAAACACCACAATGACATGAAACCGTAAAATGACTTTTGATCACGCAGGCCCCAGCCTGTAGCAAGCACAAACCGTACCGGCCCGGTCCGCCGGGTTTTGCCGATTTTTTCCGTTCTGATGTGTGGAGCAAAAAAAGAATGTTTCTTCGCCGCCCTTTACCCGTGGGGATGTGCCTTACCCTGCAACTGGCGGCGCTGCCCGCACTGGCGCAGGAAAAAATAACACCCGGTGATACCGAGCGCCCTTTGGTGCTGGAGGAAACCCCGGCGGAAAAAGCGCAGGCGAGCAAGGAGGAGGTTAATCTAAAACCCTCCAAGGAACACACATGGTTTGATGACCTTGAAGGCCATCTGGTGGTCGAGGCCGGTGTAAACGGCAACCCGTGGACCCATACGGGCCGCAACTGGGCACAGTCCTACGTGGACCGGGCCAACACAGCCACACTCAACCAGATTACGGGCACACTCTCCCACCCCACGACCGATATTGGTGGCGGGTATGGCGTGGGGTTCGTGTTTGAGGTGCTGTATGGTTCGGATGCGCGCTTTAACCCCACCATTGGCATGGGGGATGGCAGTCTGACGGGCATGTACCAGTGGGCGCCCACACAGGCCCATATTGACGCGCATCTGCCGTGGCTGAGCAAGGGCGGCATAGACCTCCAGATTGGCCAGCAATACGGTATTCAGGGTTTTGAAGGCACGGATGCGCTGGAACGCCCCTTTTACTCCTACAACTATTCCTCCGATTACATTGTTCCGTTTGAAACCGTGGGCGTGCTGGCCACATGGCACATGACCGATACGGTCGCGTGGGTTATGGGGGTTAACGCGGGCAACTCCACCACCTTTGGCGGGGCCAAAAACAACACGCGCCCCAAAGGCTATTTTGGTGTGCAGTTAACCGGCCTTGCCGATGGCAAGCTCGATGTGGCCGCCGTTGCCTACGTTGGCCCCCAGCAAAGTGTGTATGCCATTGGCAACGAAGCCAACCACCAGATGGAATATATTGGTGACCTTCTGGCCACCTATAAGCTGAATGATACAAGCTCCATCACGCTCAATGGCACCTACTACCACGACGATTACCTGCAAGATGACGTGTATGGCATTACCACGTATTTCTCGCATGACTTTTCGCCTTCGCTCACCTTCAACGCACGTGGCGAAATTTTCCGCGATAACAATGGCGGCGTGGTGGGCAACAACACCTCCACCATGTCCTATGTGAACGAACTGCGCGGGCGGAGCTACTCCTACGATTCCGCCCCCGGCACCACCTATGGGGAACTGACCGTGGGTGTGACCTACCGCCCGCAGTTTCTCAAACTCCCACGCGGCAGTTTTTCCATCCGCCCCGAAGTGCGGCTGGACAAGGCGCTTAACGGCACCCACCCGTTCAACCGTGTGTCCCCCACAGATGACCCAACCATTAACTATGCCGATAACGGCACCAACAACATGTTCTGGTTCAGCTGCGATGCCATCTGGTCTTACTGATGCGTGCATGCGCGGGCATGGGGTTTAGGGCATGACACAGACAGGCCTGCAAACCCTTGTTGTGGTCAACGCCATGCTTAGCGTGTTGCTGTGTGCGGCGTTTTGTGTGGCGTATTGCATGTTGCTGCGCCTGCGCAGGCTTTTTCAGGAAATTGCTCCTGTGGGCGCGCTCACCAACGCGCGTGGCCCCCAGCCGGGCGATGCAGGCCCCACGGGTGCGTTTGCAACGCTGGACGGGCAGGCCATGGCGCTGGCCGGTGGGGTCGTGCCCCGCCTGCTTTTGTTTGTGTCCGCCACCTGCCCGATCTCGCGTAAGGTTATCCCCATTGCCCGCAGCTTTTGCGTGCAGGAACACCTGGAGCTTGTTCTGGCGGGGGATGATGCCGTGGCCGTGCAAACCCATTTTGCCCAGCAGACCGGCACACCACCAGCCCAGTTTATTAACGACCCCGCATTGGGCCGCGCACTGGAAGTGGACAAACTGCCCGCAGCCTTTTTGCTGGACCAGCAGGGCGTGCTGATTGCACGCGGGCTGGTGAACAACCGCGAACACCTTGAAAGCCTGCTGAACGCGTGGGAGAGCGGGTTTGGCACGGTGCAGGCCTATATTGCCCATACCCGCAAAGCCGGGCGCACCGCCGGGTAAGGCTGCGTGGTCCCGCACGGTTAACAACGCTTCTGCCGCGCCCTGCACCCTGCGCGTGCTGGCCGCATGTGGGCACGGCACACGGCCTTGGGGTGGGGCCATGCCCGGAGCATGCGTACCCGGCCTGCCAGCCCCGGCCTTGTGGGTGGGGGAACCTTCATGCACACATAAGCGTAGAGGTAATCCGTGCAGGGGACTGCATGGGGTCCATCCATAATCAAGGAGAACGCAGGCGTGAGCATTCCTGAACTAACCCTGAACGATGGCCGGAGCTTTCCACTTATAGCTTTTGGTACATACAAACTGAACGGTGCTGCGGGCGTGCAGGGCATGGTAAGCGCGCTGGACGTTGGCTACCGCGCGCTGGACAGCGCCTTTAATTACGAAAACGAAGGGGCCGTGGGCGAGGCCATACGCAAAAGCGGGCATAAGCGCGAGACATTAAGCATTGCCTCCAAACTGCCCGGCCGCCACCAGAAATATGACGAAGCCCTGACCTGTATTGAGGAATCCCTCTACCGCGCGGGGCTGGACTATTACGACCTGTATTTCATCCACTGGCCCAACCCCAAGCAGGGGCTGTATGTGGAGGCATGGAAAGCCCTGATAGAGGCGCAAAAGCGCGGTTATGTGCGCTCCATTGCCGTATGCAACTTTCTGGCCGACCATCTGGACAGGCTCAAGGCCGAGACAGGTGTGCTGCCCACCATCAACCAGATCGAGCTTTCGCCCTACTTCCCGCAGGATGATATGCGGGCCTACCACCAAAAGCACGGCATTGTGACCGAAGGCTGGAGCCCGATCGGGCGTGGCGGCAAAATCCTGTCTGATGAACTGATCGCAGGCATTGCCAAACGCCTTGGCAAAAGCCCGGCACAGGTGGTGCTGCGCTGGCATGTGCAGGTGGGGTCCGTACCCATTCCCAAAGCCTCGCACCGTGAGCGCCAGCTTGAAAACATGTCCGTGTTTGATTTTGAACTGACAGATCAGGACATGAAGGACATTGCAACTCTGGCCCGCCCGGATGGGCGCTCCTTTGGGCAGGACCCCGCAACATACGAGGAGTTCTAAGGGCTACTGAGGCATGGAAAGCCTCAAACTTGCACAGCTCAGGTTTTTTTGCGCGGTTATGGAGGAAGGCTCGGTTGTGGGCGCCTCCCGCCGCCTGAACTGCGTTGCCTCCAACGTAACAGCCCGCCTGCGGGAGTTGGAGCAGATTGTCGGCCAGCCCCTGTTCCTGCGTGAAAAGGGGCGGCTGATTGAAACACCGGCGGGGCGGGCCTTTTACACTCAGGCGCGTGATGTTGTGCAAAAGGCCGTGGGTCTTGAGCATTTTTTTGCACCCGACGTGCCGCGCGGCGTGCTCCGGCTAGGAGCGCTCGATGTTGCCTTGCAGCATTTTTTGCCCCAGCGGCTTCCCTCCTTCATGCAGGACTGCCCGGATGTGGACTTGTGCGTGCTCAAACGCGCCAGTTACACGCTGGAGCAGATGTTGATGGCGCGTGAGATTGATCTGGCCCTGACCGATGGCCCAATTGTGCATCCCCTGCTGGACAGTTCTCTGGTGTTTACCCAGCGCCTTCGCCTTGTAACGCCTGCACATGTGGCCGTGCCCGAACAGATCGACTGGGCGCGCACGGACGTGCTTTTGTTCAACACAGACTGCTTTTATCGCAGTGTGTTTGAAAGTTGGATGCAAAAAAACAGTGTTGTGCCAAGGCGGATTCAGACAATTGAGTCCTATCAGGTTATTTTTGCCAGCGTGCGCGCAGGTCTTGGGGTCTGCTGCTGCCCCGATGTGATGTTGCCAGCAGCCCACAGCTTTGGCCTGCACGCCCTAACCCCGCCCGACCTGCCAGAAGCCCCGGTGTACAGCGTATGGCGGCGAGATGGGGCAACGCCACTGCTCAAGCGCTTTGTGGCGCATCTGACGGCACAAAGTCTGTAGGTGTTCAGTTTTTGTGAGTCTTTTGCTCACATATCATCACTTTTAAAGTGGTTCGTCCTCCCCAATACTCACCACAGACACGATAAGGAGACTATTGGAAATGTCCTTGAAAAAACATGATCTGTTTATAAACGGCCAGTGGGTCAAACCTGTATCGGGCCAGTATGTTACCATCACCAACCCCGCCAATGGGGCGCAGGTTGGGGGTGCTGCCAAGGGCAGCATTGCGGATGTGGACAAGGCGGTTGCCGCCGCGCGCAGGGCCTTTGGCCCGTGGAGTGCCAAAACCGCATCCGTCAGGGCGGACTACCTGTACGCGCTGGAAAACCTGCTTGTGCGCGATAAGGAAAAACTGGCAACCATTATTACGTCCGAAATGGGCAAACCCATTACAGAGGCACGGGTGGAAGTGGATTTTGCGGCGGGGCTTTTGCGCTTTGCAGCAGAAAATACGCGCCGCCTGCAAGGTGAGATTATTCCGGGTGAGCGGGAGGGAGAAAAAATCCTGATCGACCGCGTGCCCCACGGCGTAGTGGGCGGGATTGCGGCATGGAACTTTCCACTAGCCCTGTGTGCGCGCAAAATTGGCCCGGCACTGGCCGCGGGCAATACGATTGTGATCAAGCCGCATGAACTCAGCCCACTGTCCGCTCTGGCGCTGGCCGCCCTTGCGCAGGAGGCCGGGTTGCCCGAAGGGGTGCTGAATGTGGTTACAGGCGATGGCCCGGATGTGGGCGTGCCCCTTGTTGCACACAAGCATGTGCCACTGATCACCATGACCGGCTCAACACCTGCGGGCAAAAAAATCATGGCGGCCGCTGCCGAGCATCTCAAAGAGGTGCGGCTGGAACTGGGTGGCAAAGCACCGTTTATTGTTATGGAAGATGCCGACATTGATGCAGCAGTAGAGGCTGCGGTCAGTGCGCGCTTCTTTAACGGCGGGCAGGTCTGCACTGCCAACGAGCGGACTTACGTGCATGCAGCCGTGTATGACCGGTTTGCAAAAAGCCTGCGTGCGCGCGTGGAAAAGCTGAAAGTGGGCGACCCCATGCACGACAGCACGGACATGGGGCCAAAGGTCAGTCTGGCGGAGCTGGAAAAGGTGGATGCCATGGTGCAAAAAGCCATTGCCCAAGGGGCCACGCTGGAACTGGGGGGCCACCGGCTTACAGGGGGTGCGTATGACCACGGCACCTATTACGCGCCAACCCTGCTGAGCAATGTCACCCACGACATGGACATTGTACACAACGAGGTATTTGGCCCCGTCTTGTCCTTGCTTAAGGTGCGTGATTTTGATGAAGCCCTTAAACTTGCCAACGACAGCCAGTATGGCCTGTCTGCCTACCTGTTCACCAAGGATCTGGGGCGGGTGCTCCGCATGACGCGGGAGCTGGAATTTGGCGAGGTGTACGTCAACCGTGGTGCGGGGGAGGAGCCTCAGGGTTTCCACCATGGCTACAAGAACAGTGGCCTTGGCGGGGAGGACGGGCAGCACGGTCTGGAGGCCTACGTGCAGACCAAAACCATTTACCTTAATGCCTGAGGTGGGTGTGGCCTGCGGGGAGTGACCGTAAGGCCGAGGTGCAGGCTGCGGGGCCAAAAGCCCCGCAGCCTGTTTGTTGGGTGTGTGTAAAACAGTGTTTGTACACACACACAGTTGCATACCGTGCGGGTTACTGGGCCTGCCGTGCATCATGGATGGCCTGTTCCATGTTGTGCGGTGTTGCCGTGGTAAAATGGGTCATGACAAAACTGGCAATGTCGGCCAGATCACGCTCGCTTAGCCCACCGCCCACAAAATGCGGCATAATCTGCACACCCGTTGTGGTTTGCATGCCGCTCCCCTGCACCAGAATCTGCACAAGGTTGCGCCCGTTATCCGCCCCCAGCGAGCGCGCGCCCGTTATGGTGCCAAAGCTGGACTGGCGGCCCGTGCCATCGGCCATGTGGCACCCTGCACAGGCCGAGGCATACAGGCGTGCGCCCTGTGTGGTCTGGGGGAGTGTGCCATCACCCGCCGGGGGTGTTACGCGCTCTACCGTATCGTCCGCCGTATGCAGCGGGGCAATGCTCCGCAAATAGACCACCATGGCGTGGATGTCTGGCGCACTCAGGTAGCGCAGGCTGTGGCCAACCACATCGGCCATGTCGCCCGCTGCCGTGCCGTGGCCATCCGCATGGCCGGTGGACAGGTACTGGGCAAGCTCCGCATCGCTCCATGCGCCAAGCCCGCTCTGTTTGTCCGATGTCAGGTTATACGCGCGCCAGCCATTAACCACATTCCCCCCCAGAGCCTTGCTGCTATCCAGCCCAAAGGTTGTGGTGCGCGGTGTATGGCAGTCCGCGCAGTGGCCCGGCCCTTCCACCAGAAAGCGCCCACGGTTCCACTCCGCCGGTTTGCCCGGATCATCCGCATAGTTTGCAGCAGGGCCGTTGAGCATGTTCCACAACACCATAAGCTTGCGTATGGAGAAGGGAAACTTAATGGAATTTTCAGGTGTTTTCTGGTCGGATGCAGGCAGGGTTGCAAGGTAGGCGCGTATGTCCCTGACCTGTGCATCGGTCATGCGCGCATAGGCGGGGTAGGGCATGGCGGGGTAGAGGTACTTACCGTGGGGAGAGAGACCCTTACGCACCGCATCCACAAACTGCTGGTCGGTCCATGCGCCAATGCCTGCGGTTTTGTCAGCTGTGATGTTGGGGGCATACATGACCCCCACCCCCGGCAGGCTAAAGGCCCGCCCACCGGCATAGGGTGTGCCGCCCTCAGTTGTGTGGCAGACCTCGCAATCTGCTGCCCGGGCGAGGTAGCGCCCGTTTTCCACATTGGCGGGCAGGGGTGTGGCATGGGCATGGGGTGTGGCCCCTAACAGGGCCATGCCGCCAAGCACCCCACCAGACAGAATGCGCGCAAAAATGGGCGGGCATAGGCTGGCAATGGGGCTGGAGGCACCCTTACGGAAACGACGGGCCAGAACAGTGCGGAGCAGGCCGGCCAAGGCAGCCCGGCCCGGTATGGCGTGTGTGTGCATGGGGGTACGCATTAGCCCTGCTCCTTGCCATCAGCCGCGTTACGGGGGGAGAGAAGGGGCAGTGTGCGGTAACGCCGCCCCTGTGCTGCCGCCATGGCGTTGGCCAGTACGGGGGCTGCTGCTGCGGTGCCGACCTCGCCAATGCCGCCGGGGTCTTCCGTGCTGGGCATGAGAATGACGTCAATTTTGCGCGGGGCCTCATTCATGCGCAGGATGCGCCATGTGTTGAAGTTGTTCTGCTGCACCCGCCCCCCTTCAAGCGTGATCTCGTTATACAATGCGGCACTAAAGCCAAAGATCAGCCCGCCCTCAATCTGGGAGACAACCTGATCGGGGTTGAGCACGCGCCCACAATCCACCACAGCGGTTACGCGGTGGATAAGAACGGTGTGTGGGTCGGGCATTTCCACTTCCGCAATGCTGGCCATGTAGGAGCCAAAGGCAAACTGCACGGCCACACCCCGTGCGCGGCCCGGTGGCAGGGGGGTGTTCCAGCCTGCGGCCTGTGCGGCCTTGTCCAGCACGGCCAAAGCACGGGGGTTGTGTGCAAGCATGGCGCGGCGGTAGGCCACGGGGTCCGTGCCTGCACGGTGGGCCAGCTCATCAATAAAGCCTTCCACCACAAACAGGCCGCGCGTGCCACCAACGCCGCGCCACCATGCGGTGATAATGCCGGGGGCCTCGCGCCGGGCAAATTCCAGCCGGTAAGCGGGGTAGGCGTAGGGGGTTATGATGGTGGCGACCGAAAGGTCCTCGTCATACCCGTCCTTGGTCAGTTCTGGCGGGTCCCAGCGTGCGACCACGGCAGGGCCGACAATGCGGTGGGTCAGGGCGGTTATAAACCCCCTGTCATCGAGTGCCGCAGTCATCTGGTCCACATAGGCGGGGCGGTAGCGGTCCCGCGTAAGGTCTTCCTCCCGGCTCCAGATAATTTTGAGCGGGTAGGGCACCTGCTTGGCAAATTCCACACACTGGGTCACGTATTCATGCTCCAGCCTGCGGCCAAAGCCTCCGCCAATATACTGGCAGTGAACTGCCACCTTTTCTTTGGGCAGGCCGGTCAGTTCGACCGCTGTGGCCTGTGCGCGCTCGGCAATTTGCGTGCCGGTCCATATGTCGCACCCATCGGGGCGCACATGGGCGGTGCAGTTTATAGGCTCCATCGGGGCATGGGCCAGCAGGGGCTGCTGGTAGGTGGCGGTGTGTGTTGCGTGGCTGCTGGCCACAATGGCCGGGGCGTCGCCCTTGGTGCTGGCCACAATGGCGGGGCCGTTCAGCCCGTCGTGCAACTGGTCGTACAGGGTTTGGGTGGTTACATGGGCGTTGGGGCCATTATGCCACTGGAGTTTGAGCGCGCGCAGCCCCTTGCGGGCGGCCCAGTAGTGGTCGGCCACAACGCACACCGTGGTGTTGTGGGCATTCACCAGCACGGCCTGCACACCACGGACGGCAAGGGCTGCTGCCCTGTTCATGCCCGCAAGTGTGCCACCTTCCACCGGGCAGGCGGCCACGGTGCCAATTTTTTGCCCCGGCACCTGTATGTCCATGCCAAAAACGGTGCGCCCTTCTACCTTGGCCGCACTGTCTATGCGGTGTTGGGAGTGGCCGAGCAGGGTGTAGGTGGCGGGGTCCTTGAGTGTGGGTTTTTGTGGCACAGGCAGGGTTGCCGCCTGTGCCGCCACCGCGCCAAATGGCAGTGTGCGGCCCGTGGGCACATGAAGGATTGTGGCGGAGCGGGTTGTGCAGTCCGCAGGGTTTGCGTGCCACTGGGTGGCTGCTGCCTGGACCAGCATGGCCCGTGCGGCAGCCCCGGCCTGACGTAGTGGTAGCCACTCGGTCATGACCGAGGTGGAGCCACCCGTAATTTCGGCCCCGGCTCCGGGGGGGGCGGCCTCTATTGCCACCTGCGTCATGTCCACGCCCAGTTCTTCGGCAATGAGCATGACGGAGGAGGTGTAAATGCCTTGGCCCATTTCCACATTAGGCAGAATAAGGGTTATGCGGTTGTCCGCGCCAATGCGGATATAGGCGTTGGGGGCAAAAACACCCTGTGCGCTATCAACCAGCATGCCCTGTTCGGGGTGGGGGGTGGCCTGTGCGCGTGCCCGCTGGGGTGTGGGCCAGAATGTGGCCAGCAAAAGTGCGCCCCCAGCCCCCAGAACCTGCCGTCGGCTGGGCTGGGGAGTGGTCTGGCCGGGTGTGGGGGTGGTCATGCCAGTTCTCCCGCTGCGTGGTGGATGGCCGCACGGATACGCATATAGGTGCCGCAACGGCACAGATTGGCCGACATGGCGCTGTCTATCTGGTCATCCGTGGGGTGGGGCAGCTCGCGGAGCAGGGCAATGGCGGCCATAATCTGGCCCGGCTGGCAATACCCGCACTGCACCACATCCAGCGCAACCCATGCCGCCTGCACGGCTTTGGCCACCGGGTCCGTGGGGTCCACCCCTTCGAGCGTGCTGATGTGCCGCTCCCCGATCAGCCCGACCGGCAGGTTGCACGCCCGCACGGCCCGCCCGTCCATATGCACGGTGCAGGCACCGCACTGGGCTATGCCACAGCCGAATTTGGTGGCGTTCATGCCCAGAACATCGCGCAGAACCCACAGGAGGGGGGTGTCTGCATCGACATCCACCAAGTGGGATTGTCCGTTTATGTTCAGGCTCAGCATGGAGGCTCCTTGGGGTCGGTCTTGCCTGTTGAATGTAATGGAACTGGTTTGTTTCCGAAATGGGATGATTGGGGAATACGAGCGGTTTTTTTTAAAATCATCTGTATATTCAAGAATATATTCACAGACCCGTTCCACCGTTCCTTGAGTGTACCGGCCACAGTCTGTGGGTGTTTGCTACAAGGGAGGGGGGCGGATGGTACGTCTGGCGGTAGGGGAGTGGGCTACAGTGGCAGGTGTGTGCCTGACGTGGGGGAAAGTCTGCCGTGTGGGTGGCGGCGTTGTCAGGGGGGGCTGCCACGTCCATCATGGAATGGCACTTACCATGATGAGGAAGATGGTCCATGAACACCAACCCGGCAACGCCCGACGAACTGCTGTGGAAGTTGGCGCATCTTGCCGCAGGGATTGAAAACAAGGCCTGCGAAGATACAGGTATTTCCCTTGACCTGAGCGAAATTGCACAGCTTTTGAGCAACATCAAAAACGTCTTGCCAGCAGATAATGAATGGTCCCTTTACCTGACCCCCGCCATTATCTGGTCCACTGTGTGGAGTTTGTACCAGAACGCGCTTGAGTTTGGCGGCTACCAGAGCAGGGATGCAGTTGTGCAACTGGTCAAGGATGCGGTGACAAGCCTTAAAAACGCTTTTCAGGGCACCCCAAAGGCCGCAGATGTGCAAAAAATTGGTATGGGTACAGCCCCAAAGCCGGGCACGCTGACAGCAGGCTGAACAGGCCGGAGCGTTTGGGTGCGGCAAGGTAAACCCGGAAACCGGCAGTTTACAAAATTAGCAATTTACTGAAGAAAAACAGCAGCACAACAAGGCGGTTGGTGGAGCTGAGGGGAATCGAACCCCTGACCTCCTCATTGCGAACGAGGCGCTCTCCCATCTGAGCTACAGCCCCGCCTGTTTGTTAGCAAGTGGTTTACAGGGCTTACGATTTTTCTGTCAAGCTGTATTGTAAGGCGTATAACCACAGGTGTGGTATGCCTTTTGGGCTGATGGTAAGGAGCTGGTTTTATATCGTGTTTGTGTTCTCGCTCTTCATGGTGCTGACGCGGATACTGGAGATTTACTGCTGGATTCTCCTTATATCCTGCATTTTTGTTAACCTGTATGCGTTTGGCATACTCGATAACCGTAACCAGTTTGTCTGGAAGATTGGCATGTTTTTGGAACGGCTGACCGAGCCGGTTCTGGCCCCGGTCAGGCGGGTGCTGCCAACACCCGGTGGGGTGGACTTTAGCCCCATGGTGGTGCTGCTGGGCATTCAGTACGTGCTACAGCCCCTGCTGGCCGATGTGTTCCGCGCCCTGATCCTGCACTAGTCCTGCACTGGGCCGGAAAATGGATACAAAAAAACCGCCAGACCTTACGGGCTGGCGGTTTTTTTAACGGATAATCCGCAAAAGCTCAGTGATGAGCGTCCGGGGTGCCGTCTTTTTCAATGTGGGTCAGCGTGTAGCCGCTCATAATGACAACCGGAACCAGGAACGCCACAACCGCAACGCCCAGAGCTGCGGTGTTGCCACCCAGCAGGTACGCGATCAGGTCAAGACCCAGAAGTGTTACACACAGATAAATGCCCATTCCAAAAACCCTTTTGTAGCCTGTAAGGCAGGAACTGCTGGTGCTCTGGCGCGGAATGCCTACTGTGCAGAACCTGCCGGATTCATTCACAAATCTGACAGCGTCACACTACTCCTTTGGTTTTGGGGGTCAACAGCTATCTGCTGCATGGCATTGTGGCATTTTTGGGCGGTATAAAGCGTGTTGCAGCCTATGGTGCCTGGGTATGCGTATCGGGTTTTTGGGGGGCTTGCGGGGCTATGGCTGCGTGTGCGGGTGTGGGCTGGGTGTTCTGTGGCGAATTGGAAAACTGCGTAATATCAGGCGTATGAAAGGCCGAAACCGGGCCAAACAGCATGCCCGACACAGGGTGGGCGGAGGGCACGGGGGTGTTAAGGCACCCTTTTATAATTGTCGCGCATACTCCGTCGCGGCCGATCATCTGGTCATTGTCACCGCTGTAATGCATGTCTGTCACCTTGTCATCGACCAGCCGGATGGAGGCAACACAGGTTGTGCCCGCCCCGCCAAGGGTTGTCTGGGTCAGGTTGACCAGTGTTTGCAGTGGAACCAGCGTCGAATCGTTGGTGGAAGGGTTATTGGTGCTGCGTGTGTACTGGTACACCTGCACATGGGGGTTAATGCTCTGGGTTTTGTCGGGCACGCCCGCGCAGGCGACAAGGTCCTCGCGGGTCATGCCCAGTACAGCCAGTTGCCCCTTGTGGGCCATGCGCGAGGCGTAATAGCCGCACCCGCCAAGTGGGAGCAGGCTCAGGCTTAATGGCAGAACACGCCAGAGCAGGGACATACGGCGCAGGGCAGGGCGGACAACAGGCATGCCCTCTAGTGTCTGGTTCTTGTGGGGGCTATGTCAATATACAGAATGGCCAGCCAGGGCAGGGGCCACAAAAAGGGGAGTGGTGCGCGCCAGAGCAGCACAAGTGCCCCAAGTACTGCCCCACAGGCAAACCCACCCCACGAGAGGGCGGGCAGCACAATGGCCCCGGCCGGTGGTGGGGCAACCTTGCTGGCCCCGCAGCGTATGGCCACGGCTGCGGCCAGTGCGGATGCACATTTGAGCATGTTGCTGGTAATAACCACGGTCTGGATGGCATTGCCCGAAAAACGGGCCATGCCCTCGCCCTGAACAGCCATTAGGGCAGGCAGCAGCACAAGTTCGGCAAGGCGTGCATGGCTGCCAAATTGCGCGCCCTGCACCACCAGCAGCAAAAGGGCCATAAGGGCAATGCCATAGGCGGCCCCCCACCGCAGGCGGGCAAGGCTTGCAACAAAAGCTGCACCAAAAAAAATAGCCAGCACGCAGGCCAGCAGTATGGCATGGCCGATGGTGTGATGGGCAAGGGCTGCTGAAAGATGGGTTGTGTTGCCTGTCATAGCGGAGGCGAATAACCCACCCAGATGGGCAAAACTGAGTGCGTCAACATACCCGGCCAGAATGCCCAGTACCACAATACGGCGCGCGGATACGGCTATGGGGGTTGGGGCTGCGGGCATGTCTGGCATGGTGTGTTGTGTCGTAGTTGTGGCCCTGCCACCGGGCAAGGAAAAAACAGTCCTGTTCACGCCATTTTTCAGGGTCTGGGCTGCCCGGAGCTTTAAATAAAGCATAATCCTGCAACTATATACAGCTATGTTAAAATACAGCTATGTTAAAAAACAGGCCCGAAAGGTCGGTCGGTCTGGGATATGGAAAAGAGAGAGCGTATGACACTGCATCGCATGATAATTCTGGGGCTGGCGGGCGTTATGGTTGCAACCGTTGGGGCTACTGCTGTTAGGGCCGAACCGGGTGGCAACCTTAAATATGGTGCTGCTAATGCCGCTAGTGCTGCTGGTGGGCATTTGGCCAACCATGCCGTTGTTGGGGCTACTGCCGGGTGCCAAACAGACCTGTGCCGCAGGCACAAACGCCACCCCCGGTAGCCAGCCGGGCAGCCACAGCCCGGCCTGAAAGGGCTTTAAGGGCATTGGGCTTGCGGAGGCACCAGAGCGCGCGCTGGTGCCCCTTTTTTTGCCGTGCCAATGGGGCTGGTGGCAGTCAAGCCCTCTGGCATGAGAGCTTGTGGCATTGGGGCGGCATGGCCCGTGTGTGTGTTTATTCCGCCTGCGGGGTGGCCGGGGGCATAGGGGGGGATGCCCGTCTGGCAGAGAGTGTGCGCACCGTGTCCAGCACAAATGCGGTAACGTAGAGCATGATGCGCTCAAATTCCTCCTGCACATCTTCAAAGGTCAGAAGTTCGTGGCGGAGCAGAATGTGCATGATTTGCGCGTGGCAATCCATGTCTGGCGTTGTGTCCAGCCATTCTGTCTCGTTCAGGCGGCGGGCGTTGGCCTGACAGATGCAGAGCAGAACAATCTCGAGTGCGATATGCCCCCCCAACACCCGGCCTAGCGGCTGGGTGGGGCTGTAAATGGTGGGGATGAGTGTTTCGGCGTTATAGGTTTCTTTGCATTGTTCGTAATGGATTGAGTAATACAGATACTCTGAAAAGGTAATTTTTGTATAAATCCCTGTATCGCGCGCAGTGGCTTTAAGAAAATTTTTGTACAGTCCAGCCGTTACTTCAAACGGAAGTCGGCCATTTAGGTCGGCAAGGCGTTTTGCCACGCTTAAAATACCAGAAACCCGGAGTTGCGCGCCCTTGAGCGCACGCAGGGTTACGGCCAGAAGTTCCTCATGATTGATGCTACAGACGATTGTGCGGAATTTTTGGTTCTGGGCGTGGGTGAGTTCCACAAATTTATCATAAAATCTGGCTTTGGTAAGAATATACGGCCCTGAAAGCTGGGTATTGGGCATGATGGCGCTTTAAAGAAGAGGGGTTGAAACTGGCTGGGCTTTAAAAACTTGCGGTGTCATGGCGTGCGATGGAATCCTTGTGAGCAAGCTATGCTTAAAATACGCTCAACGAGTTTGCACAAAAATTGTAAATTTCTGGTTAAAAATGGACTTAGGTAAGGTTATAAAATCTTTTGCCCCTGATAGGGGCTAAAAAAATTCCGGTCAGGCACCGTGTTATTCAGGATTAAATTTGTGCGCATTTTATGCAAGTCCGTGTATTGGGGCGCGCCCCTTCCGCACCATGCTGTGCGGCTTGAGGCCCCGGAGCACCCGTTTTTTAACCGAATTTGACGGGGCTTTCCTTATCCCCCCGTCCATCGGTCCTGCGGCTAGAACGTCTGGCGCAGGCGCATGGTTTTTCCATCCTGTGTTTGCAGCACAAGGCTGCCCTCTTCAATCCGCCATGACCGCGCAGTGTGCAGCAGGCCCGAAAATAAGGTGGACACACGCTCGTGCCCGCCCGGACAGGCCATAAGTGTACTGATGCCCATTTGCGGGGCGGCACTCACCCGGCCTTTGTCCCCAAAAACAAGCCCGCCCGCATAGCGGTTGCAGCCATCCGTGCCGGACACCTTGCCGCTTTCGTTAATATCGAGCGTGGGGGTAAACATGTTTGCCGCCGGGTTCGGGTTTTCGTCCGTAGCACTGTCATGCGCATCGGGCAGGACAGCGCCGTTCCTGAGCGTGTGCCCATCCAGTTCGGTTGCAACCCAGCGTGTGGCGTTCAGCCGTGTGGGCGGTACAAGGCCACCCCCACATCCGTTAAGGGTGCGTGTTGTGGTGGTAATGCGTACTTTTTGCGTAAACATCTGCCCGCTCATGCTGTCTTGGCAGGGGGTGGGGGTAAGCACCACGGCAAGGTCTGGGGCTTCGTAATGGCGGGTGTTGCCGCGCGTGTAGGCCTGGCTGATCGTACGTGTCAGGCGTGGGCCGTCCGGTGTGCTCAGGGCCAGTGTGCCCGCAGCCATGCTCAGGTTCCAAAATGGCTCGTTCCCACGCGCTTCGTATACGCTGTTATCCGTGCCGGTTATGGCAATGGGGTGGGTCTGTGCCGCACACCCCGCCATAAGGGCCAGCGCGCAGGGGGCCATAACAGAACAGATGCGTGGCAGGGCCATGGGGTAGCTCCTTATTGTGTTGCAGACCGGGGGCAGTATGGCGGTTTGGCGCGCGGGCACAAAGGCTTTTTGCCCAAGGTGGCAGGCACTGGGCAAAAAATGCACGCAGGCGCGGGGCCGGGCTGTTCCTTGGCGGAGTGGGGGATTAAAAGCGGGGCATGATCATTCAGGGCTACAATTTTTTTTGCGACATGCCAGAAGATGCGCGCTACCTGCGCAGCCCCCAGCCGGATGAACGGTTTATAGAAGAGAACATGGTGTTCATTCTGCCTGACCGGCTCCGCAAGTTTCGCAGGCACCTGTGGCATGTGCGCCGTAACCCCGGGCCTGTGCATGTGTATGTGCCGCTGTTCCGGGTCAACACGGTTCTGGCGTCCGAGCCACTACCCGCAGGGTATGGTGGTGCGCAGGATGTGTATCCCTTTTACACCCACACCACCCACCGGCGTGGGCGCGCACTGGATTATTATGTGCTGTTCATTTTCAGGGATAAGGATTCCTACGTCCGGTGTCAGGCAGCCTTGCCCACAGACGCGTAGGGGTAAAGTGGCGCAGGACTGGCCCGCAGGGTCTCTACGGTCTGCCCCCGGTGGTGGCGGGCTGGGGAGAAGGGGCGGGAAAGCGGATTTTGGCCAGCCAGGTCTCTTCCATGGGCAGGGGCGCATTGGTGGCCGAGGTCACGCCGTTATGGTGCAGAATAAACGCCATAAGGGCTGCTGTGTCCTGCGGGGGCAGGGTGCCCGGCGGCATCAGGGGCATGGCGTGGGCTATGGCACTGGCCAGTCGGTCCAGTGGGGTATTGGCCCAGCGGGCAACAAAATAATCCCCCAGATCTGGCGTGTCATGCCCACCGGCAAGGTTTTCCCCGTGGCACGGGGCGCAGCTTGCCGCGTAAATCTGTCCGCCATGGGCCACCTGCTCGGCAGAGAACGAGACAGGCTGCCCAGCCCCCGCCCGCCCGGCTGAGTGTGGGGCGTGGTAGGGCTGTGCCCATGTGGTGGCGGGGGCAAGGCCCATGAGCGCACAGGCCAGAAGGAGCGGGTGGGGGGAACGGTAAAAAGACATTGCTCTCCCTTTATCCGTTGCGTGGCTGAAAGCGGGCGAACAGGTCTTCAATAACTGCAATGGCTTTTTGCGCCTCTGCCCGGTCGGGGCGTTCGGAGGCATTGCCAACCCCGTCCATGCCCCCCAGATTGTTCATGTCGTAACCCGTGATCATGACCCCATCGGATTTGGAGATCATGGCCACACCCCGGTATTGCAACGCGTAAGGGGCATCGGGCTGTGGGGGGAGCCAGCTTGTCTGCCCCCGTATGGGAATGAGCGACCTGTCATTCCACCATTCCCGCGCGGCGTAGCCGGGGCAGTTGATCACCACGCGCTCGGGCAGGTCCGCCAGATCGGCCGGGCTGTGGAAGTCCCGCATAACAATGCGCCCCCCTGCTTGATGGAATTCCTCCAAAAGCAGGTGGGCATAGGCGCCAAAATTGTAGATCATCAGGGGTGTGCGCCGGGCATAGGCCACGGGAAAAGGGTTGTCTGCCCCGGCCAGCAGTTCGGGGGCGGGGATAATGTCTGTTATCCGGCTGGCGTATTCTGCAAATTCCGTCCCGTTCTGGAGCGCGCCTGTTGTGGCGAATGTGCCTTTGGCCGGGTCGGTGGGGGTGGGCGCATGGTCGGCTGCATCCAGCGGTGTGTCGGACAGGGTGTAGTTGTCCCTAAAATCCACCGGGTTGCCCGGCAGGCCCAGATCATCGCGGTAGGTCTGCCAGGAGTAGCGGGCCATCTGCTCCCATATCTGGGCAAAGTCGGGGCTGGCCTGCCCGGTCAGGGCAATGCGCGAATCCGGTGCCCAGCGCCCACTGGCTCGCATGGAGCGGGTGTGGGGCAGCAGGTCGCGGGTGTAAATGGTAACGTCCAGCCCCGCGCGCAGGGCGGTCAGGGCGGATGTCAGGCCGATAATGCCGCAGCCAATTACGGCCACCCTGCGCTCAAGTGTAGCTGCCGCATGCCCGACCGCCAGATGGGCCGCCCCCCAGGAGAGAGACCACCCACTGCCGCCGTGGCCGTAATTATGGACTACCGTTTTGCCTGCCACATGCTCCACGTCCATGCGTGGGCCAGCAGGGCGGAACGGGCGCAGGCAGACCTTTATGTCCATGATCTGGTCCGCATGGGCGCGGATGGGCACAAGGTGGGGAATGGTGCCGTGCAGGGCCGTACGGCCAAGGGCTGCCGCCGCTTCGGGCGTTGCAGCCCGGCCATGGCGCGCAGCACCGATCAGTCCGGCTGCCAGAGAGGCCGCAAACAGGTCTCTACGTTTCAAGCTGCGTATTCCTAATTGTGTTTCAACTGGCGGATAAGGCCCCTAGCATAGGGGAGTACTGCCTGTATGCGCTACCCCTGCGGGCAAAACGGCCAGCGGGGGAGTGAATGGATAAAAACAGGCAGTCTTGCGCCCTTTAAGGGGTGTTTGGGGCTTGCAAATGGGCCGCTGCTGCCATGATGGCGGCCTGCGCGGAAGAAAAAACCGTACCGCAATCGCAAAGAACTGTCGCAATCATCAGGTTCACCGGTAGCCCGAAGTCTTCCACCATCATGCCCGCCTCATCCACCAGTGTTGGGCGGTTGTCCAGCGTGATCATGTCCATGCGTCCCCCACAGGCCCGCACGCGCTCGGGGTAGGAGGTTGCGGGGGTGGGCATGCAGGCATAGCCAAAAACCGGCAGGCCAAGGGCGTGGGCATACCCGATTTCAAACGCGGTTCCGTCATCCACATTGGGGCCACGGAAGGGGGTCAGGTCGGCTATTACGGCGTGGCTGCGGCGGATCAGCTCCATGTTGGCGCGGGCAATGGCTGCGGCAAGGGTGGGCGGGCTGGCATAGGCATGGGGGTCCAGTTCCGCATCCAGCGGGTACAGCCCGTGCAGGCCAGCACGGGCACAGGCGGCCACCAGTTGCGCCCCATGTGCGCGCGCATCCTGCCTGAACACGCCCGGCCCCGCCAGATAAACGGCCAGTTCCGGTGTGGCGTGCCGGTCTGTGGCGGGGTGTTGCGGGCGGGTGGCGCTGGGGG
>JBDNSL010000017.1:0-35229 GCA_047719095.1 Acetobacter sp. | reverse complement strand
GCAACCTGCCCCGCCTGACCCGCCAACCACGGAGATATGCCCCATGGACCACCCCCACATCAGCTCCGCAGAGGACGACGCCCGTCTGGCAGAACTCGGCGTGACCTCCGATTTTGATCGCTCCATGTCAATGTTGGAGAATTTTGCACTCGGTTTTACCTATCTCTCGCCAGTTGTTGGCGTGTACACACTCTTTGACTCCAGCCTGCACACCGGCGGCAGCCCCATGATCTGGTCTTATGTCATTGCGGGGCTTGGTCAGTTTCTGGTCGCACTCATCTTTGGTGAGGTTGTCTCGCA
This sequence comes from Acetobacter sp., assembly GCA_047719095.1. Lineage (GTDB taxonomy): Bacteria > Pseudomonadota > Alphaproteobacteria > Acetobacterales > Acetobacteraceae > Acetobacter. Next base: position 34,929 of record JBDNSL010000017.1, on the reverse strand, counting down.
ATTCCCGATATCTGGCGGCATTTACCCTTGGGCACGCAGGCTGGTTGGCCGCAAATGGTCATGGGTGACCGCTTGGGTCTATGTGTGGGCGCTATTTACCACAATTGCCGCAGTGGCTACGGGGGCGGCACCCTTTTTAGCCCTGCTGACAGGCTCTCCAAGCACGCCGCTCATTACCACGGGCATTGCCCTTGGGCTTATCCTCTTTTCCACCGTGTGCAACCTTGCGGGCACCAAGCTACTGGCGCGCGTGGCCATGTTCGGGTTTGTGTGCGAACTGGTTGGCGCACTGTTTGTGGGCGGCTATCTTCTGGCCTATCACCGCGTAAACACATTGTCCTCCCTGCTCGACCCCATGAACGCCGTCCCCACTGGTGGCAGCTACCTGCCCGCCTTTTTGGCTGCCTCTCTCCTGGGGCTGTTCTCATGTTATGGTTTTGAAGCCTGCGGGGACGTGGCCGAAGAAATTCCCAACCCGGGGCGCCAGATTCCCAAAGCCATGCGTATGACCATCTATATTGGTGTTGGTGCCTCCATCTTTGCCTGCGCCGCCCTCCTGCTGGCCGTGCCCGACATTCCGGCCGTTATTTCCGGTACGGCACCCAATGCTCTGGCGGATGTTCTGTTCAATGCCTTTGGCGTTACTGGTACCAAGGGGGTGGCCGCCATTGTCATGGTGTCGTTCATGTCCTGCGTGCTGAGCCTTCAGGCTGCTGTCAGCCGGTTGATCTATTCTTTTGCCCGCGACCGTATGGTCCCCGGGGCACAGGCTCTCTCGCGCATTTCACCCAAAAGCCATGTCCCCACAACTGCGCTATTCGTAGCTGGTCTGGTGCCCAGCCTTATTGCACTGCTGGGGCTGTTCGCAGCCGACGCCCTGACCACAATTGTCAGTTTTGCAGTTGTGGGAATTTACGTCGCATTCCAGATGGTGGTCGCAGGCGCGCTCTATGCCCGTCTGCGCGGCTGGCACCCCGGGGGGGACTTCCGGCTGGGCCGCTGGGGCATGGCCATTAATGTGGGCGCTCTGGTTTATGGCGTTCTGGCGATCATCAACATTCTCTGGCCCCGCACCCCTGATGCGCCATGGTACATCAACTACGGCATGTGGATCGGGCTGGGGGCAGTTATCTCTACCGCTCTGGCCTACCTTGCACTCTGCCGCCCGCATCTGCGGGGTACAACAGGTTATGCCGATGCGTGGCTGATCTCCCCACGTCCGGACAAACCGCCACACGCCTAAAACAGTCAGGTCAGGCTGGACGGCACCAAGGAGCCTATCCACACCAACTACCGCCCGGTCTGCACCAACCCGATCAATCCCCCTGTTAACAGCCCGGCACCCGTTAACAGGGAGATGTGCAACACAGGTGGAAACACCGGGCTGCTCTGGTGGTTGATAAAACGCTATGACCCCAGATGAAATCCATCCAGAAGCTCCCTAAGCTGGCTGACCTCCTGCACCATGCCAGCACTTGCAGCAGAAGTCCGTTCCGCCATAACAGCATTCTGGCGCGTACCATCATCAATGGTGGCCACAGCACCATTAACACTCTGCAAGGCAGCGGCCTGTTCGCGGGCTGCCTCTTCAATAGCCTTGAGATGAGAGCGAATTTCGGAAATTCCGGCAATAATGACCTTCATGTCATGCGCAGCCTCCTTCATAATGGAAACTCCGTGCTCCACCTGTGTTTGGGATGCCCCCGCCAACTCCCGAACATTTTTTGAAGCTGTCCCCGCCCGATTGGCCAGTTCGCGTATCTGCTGCGCCAAAACCTTAAAACCATTGCCCGCACCAGCCGCACGGGCCGCCTCAACCGCCGTATTGAGGGCAAGAATATTGGTTTGAATGGCAACCGCATCCATAATATCTGTAATTTTGTTTATGGCGTCAGTTGAGCGCTCAATTTCGGCCATAGACGCATTGGCCCGGTCGATCATTCCGCCAAAATGTTGAATACTGCTCATGCAGTTTTCAACAAAATTATTCGCATCTGACACACGGCTCGCAGTGGAGCTAACGGTTGCGGTAATCTGTTCAATTGCTGCCGCCGTTTTTTCCACCGAGGCAGCCTGCCGCTCTGTACGCTGGGCCAACTCCCCCGATGCATCGCTAATATCATGGGTAACAACGTCAATATTATAGGCCGTATCACTCACCACCACCAAAGTTGTGCGTAAAGCATGCAGGGCCGCGTTCAGGTTGTCGCGCAAAGGCAGATATGGAGCGGGCACATCGCTCTCCATATTGCCAGACAGATTTTGCTCGGCAATATCCTGAATAACGGAGCCAAAACTCTCCGCCACAAAAACCTGCTCTTTTTCTATGGCTTCATCCCGCGCTTTTGCCCGGGCTTTTTCAGCCTCCGCCAGATAGACCGAAATGGTCAGGTCCATCTCAAACAGTACGGCTTTGCATAGACTACTTATCTGATCACCAAGTTTTTGGGCAGTCTTATGTTTTTTATCAAACAGCCCCCCTTTTGGCAAAGCCTGATCGACAATGGCATGGATAAGGTGGTCAAGTACTACGGCATAGCCACCAATGTACCATCTGGGTTCAAGGCCGATACGTGCATGAATACTGCCTATCCGAGCTACATTCTGGGCATAATCCTTACCAAAACTGGCAGATGAGATATTCTCCCAGTGTTTCTGCTGCGCTGTCTTGGCATGGTCGATCTGTGCTTCGGACGAAAAAAAGCCCCTGACTTCTGGTGTCTGTCGCACCTTGTTATAAAACTTGTCCAGAGCAATGGAAAGTTCCTGATCTATAACGGTTTTGATAGACCGTATGGTTCCACAATCGGCCTCCGTCAGGCCCATAAAGCTCCTGCGGCCCTCCAGATCGGAAAGAGCCTGTCCGTCCATAGCCCGTGTGGAAGGAGTAATGATGGTCATGCTATTTTCCGATCCAGAAAGAGGGCTACCATGAACTCTCCACGAGGAGAAAAATGATCAAAACTGTATTGTCAGTTAATGGAAATACTTTTTGCAGACAGTAAGCTTTCTGGAGCACAGCATGTCTGCTTCATAGGGTGTTCACTGATCCATGCCTTGAGGTCAGTCGGGGGCATCGGTCTGCCAAACAGGTAACCTTGCATGACATCACACCCCATGGCACGCAGCATCTCCTCCTGCGAGTCATCTTCCACCCCTTCGGTCACAATCCTGACACCCAGCCTTTTGCCAATGGTAATGGCGGCTTCAGTTACGATTAAGGAGCTGATGTTTTCTTCAAAATTCATGACAAAGCTCCTATCAATCTTAAGCTCTGTCAGGGGGAGCGTGCTCAGGCGGGACAGGGAGGAAAACCCCGTGCCAAAATCATCCAGAGAAAGGCCAACCCCAATGCCCCGAATAGCGGATAGTGTTGCCAGCGCGTCCGCACTTTGCCGCATCATCACGCTCTCGGTAATCTCGATTGTCAGGCGGTCGGGGGTCAGGTTGTAGGTCTCCAGCACGTCCACAATCTGCTGAAGCAGTTCCGAACTGGCAAAATGTCCGGCCGAAATATTGACACTGACAACAGGCACCACAATGCCCTGCTGGTCCCACATGGCCAGTTGCTGGCACGCCTCCCCGATGGACCACCGGCCAATAGCCTCGATCTGCCCTGTCTCTTCGGCTATGGGAATAAAGCGCGATGGCGGAATAGCTCCCATTACGGGATGCTGCCAGCGCGCCAGCGCCTCCACCCCATGCAGCCGTCCTGTAGTGACACAGACCTGAGGCTGGTAAAACAGGCGCAGCTCTGAATGCTGGATGGCCTTACGCAGGGCGGACCCCACAATCAGTCTGGACTGCACCTCGCTATCAGACGCATTGTCCAGAATGCGGAAACTGCCGCGTGCGGTTTTTTTAGCCTCCAGCATGGCCACTTCCGCACGGTTGAGAACCTGCTCCACATCCTTGCTCTCATCGGGGTAAAGGCTGATACCCGTGCTGATGGATACAATCAGTTCATGACCATTGATAATAATTGGCTCATGCATGACATCAATCAGTGTTTCGGCAAACGATCTGGCGGTATTTCTGTCTCCACCGGGAATGATGATGACAAAATCATCTCCCCCCAAACGCCCCGTAACAAAGTTGCTGCGGCACTGCGCGCTCAGGCGCTGTGCTACAATCTGGAGCAGCAGATCGCCCTGATCATACCCCATGAGGTTATTGATATCCTGAAACAGGTCAATATCGAGCACAAGCAGAGCAAATGGCCAACCTGCTGGCTGCGCCATCATGTTTTTGAGGATGAGGGTAACCGCATTACGGTTGAGCAAACCGGTCAGTGAGTCATACCGATCCAGCCGGTTCAGCTTCTGCCGGGTTTTGCCCCGCTCGATAATGGCAGCGCAGGACGGCACACACCCCGAAACAATTTTTTGTGGCCAGTTGGTGATTTTGTCGCGGTTCCGCGAATAAAGGGCAAAAACACCGATAGGAACCCCAGCCCCATCACAAACGGTCGACGCCCAGCAATCCAGCAGCCCCACCTCCTGCTCAACGGCTCCTGCATCTTGCCACACGACTGTGCGTGCTTCCTCGGGGTGCGTGCGCAAGGCCACCATGTCTGCTTCGGACAATGTCATGCGAGTCAGCATTCTGCCTTTACGCCGTGGCAGACTTTCCCCCGACAGAATCTCAAACCCCCTCTCGGGCGTGATCTGCAACAATACAGCCACACTGTTGAGCACCAGCTTTTCGGCCTCCGCACACAGCATGTCGGCAATATCCTGCTCTGTCGCCTTGCCTGCAAGTTCCGTAAAAACCTTGTTTTGCAGGGTAATCAGTTTTCTACGGTGACTTTCCTCCGTCACCCCTTTTACAATAGCCATGTAATAGCGTTTTTGGGTCGGGGGGAGTGTAATGGCGGACACCGACATTTCGGCCACCGCGTAATCCCCTGCACTGCGGGTAAAAGTGATCTCGCGTGATGTGCCAACAATCCGGTCCATGCCCGTTGTGCGGTTATGGGCAATATACTCATCATGTTTTGCGCGGTGCTCAAGAGGTACAAGGCATTTAACATTCTGCCCCATGACTTCTGATGCGCTATAGCCCCACAACCGTTCAGCTGCGGTGTTGAAAAAAATAATCCGGTTCTCTGCGTTGATGATAATAACCCCATCGGCGGCCTGCATGAGTATTTCATAGTACATCGTGCCGCAATGTTCTGGGAGCAGGATATCGTGTTCAGTCTCACTCATGAAAAATATCCATCATCAACGATTGCCGGACAATACACAGACAAAACCGCGCCCTTGACCACAGGTGCGCATGTTCTCCTTTAGGCAGATTACCCAGACTATGCTGTCAAAAACAGAGTTTTTTCGGATAACCCTCAATCAGATCAATTATCATCTCTACAAATTAGGTTACGCAAAAATCGTACCAAACGTTCTTATGTCAAAACAAAAATATGGGTTAAATCTGAATAACAGCTCTCCCCCCTTCATTGGGTCTCCACAAAGGGGGATACCGGTTGTATTTTAACCTGAATATCACGTGGTTTTGCAAAATATGGGTATGATGTGACCAAAATTCTGGCCCCTGCCCGCACATAATCCGCTGCGTTGTCCGGCCTTATTGCACCCGCAACGGCCAGCAAGGGCACGGTCTGAGATTGCGCAAGGCCATCCAGCCAGACTTTAAGCTCTGCTACGTCGTGTAGGGAAAATTTTTCCAGTTGTAGAATGTCAGGTTTGGAATCCAAAAATGTTATAGCTTCGTCAAGAGATGTGACTTCTACAACAATTTTACGCTCTGGCAGACTACGCCTCAGATGGGCAACTGCTTCACGCCCACCATCGGGTAGAAAACCCCGATGCTCTGGAAAGACCAGAACAGTTTCCGACAGATTGGCCCGATGCATAACGGCACCTCCGGCCATAACCGCCCGTATGGCAAGCCCCCGCATGGTAGGTGGGGCTTTGCGTGTGCAGGCGACAGCAACATCTGGGCACACACCGTGCGCCGCCTGCACAATGGCGTGGGCATCACTTGCCAGACCACCAGCCCATTCCATAAGCGTCTGGGCCTGCTTCCAGGCCATAAACAGGGCTTCGGCAGGCCCCTCCGCCTGTAGAATGCTTTCCCCCGCGCCAAGCCATTGTCCAGATTGTGCACAAAAGCTGACAGTCCCGCCAACATGGCGCAACAGGGCGGCTGCCACATCGCTACAGGCAACCACCTGAGGCATGCGTGCGGCAAAACTGATCCGCGCCGCCTGCCCACAAAGGCCCAGAGAACGCGTTGTCAGGTCACCGCACGGTGCATCTTCGGCCAGTAGCGCGTCCAGCAGGCTTGTTGGAACATGCAGCATGGCTCAACCAAACTTGAAAAGAACACCAAAGCCGCCGCGCGGGTAGTTCCATTGTATTTCGCCCGTATTCTGGCAGACCACACGGCATGTTCCACATTCCATGCAGCCATCAGCTACAATTTCCACCTGCCCATGTTCATTCTGGCTATAGCACCCAGCCGGGCAGACATGGACCATGGATTTCAACTCTTCCGATGGCGTGTCATGCGGGGTTACATGGATATGCGGCTTACCTGTGTCCACCACATAGCGGTTCTGGAACAGTCTGTTTTCAACATCGTCGCTCATCGCCATGCCCTCGCCAGTTTTACAGCATCACCCAACAGGCCCAGACCACGGACGTGCCATGCGGCCTTCACAATTTCATTTTCCTTGGTCTTCTTGTCACGACCATCCACGCGGAACCATGTCTGGGCGGCCCCATTCATCAAACGTGGGTAGGTATCCATGATGGTGCTCCCCTGCTTTTCCAGCATTCTGGGAACATCCTTGTATTTTTTCATGTCTTTCATAACAAACGAGTCATCCAGACGCTGCCGGTACGCACCGAGTGCTTTTTTGGTGCAGGCCTGTCCGCGTTTATTCAGCGTAATAATGGTTTCTGCTGCAAGGCGGCCGGTGGTCATGGCAAGGTTTGAGCCTTCCCTGTGCACGGCATTCACAAAATGCCCTGCATCACCAACCGAAATCCAGCCATCGCCCACCAGTTCCGGAATAGCCCTGTATCCACCTTCTGGTATAAGATGGGCTGCATATTCCTTCATTTCCGAGCCTTCCAACAGACCACGGATGGAAGGGTGAGCCTTAAACCGGTCCAGAAGCTGGTAGGGAGAGCCTTTACCCACACGGCTGAGATCACTGACCAGACAGCCTATGCCAATAGAGATGGACTCCCTGTTGGTATATAAAAAGGCCGTGCCGATCATACCCTCCGTAATGGTGCCCATGGCTTCCACCACCACGCCTTCATCACCTTTGATGTTGAAGCGGCTTTCGATGGTTTCTTGCGGTAAAAAGTGCATTTCCTTGACAGCCAGAGCCACGTCCTCTGGCCGTAGTTCGGAGCGCAGACCCGCCCTTTGCCCGACCAGGCCGTTTACCCCTTCGGCCAGAACAACCACATTGGCATAAAACCCTTCGCCCTCACGGTCGGTCTGCACGCCAATCACCTGTCCGCGCGGGTCACGGAGCAGACCTGTTACGGTGGTTTCATACAGCACTGTTGCACCCGCATCGCGCACCTGACGGTTGAACCATTTATCAAACTGCGCGCGAATGATGGTATAACGGTTTGGCAGGTCCTCGTTATAATCATCACTCCGGTGATGCATACCCGTATGGCCACGGTCATCCATCATCCAGATGCGCTGTTCTACAATATGGCGCTCCAGAGGTGCTTCCTCGCGGAAGTCAGGGATCATCTGTTCCAGCGCATCCGAATACAGAATAGCACCCTGCACATTTTTGGAACCGGAATATTCACCACGCTCAATCTGGAGAACATTCAACCCTGCATTTGCCATTGTATAGGCTGCGGAGTTTCCCGCAGGGCCGGCACCGACCACAATGGCATCAAATACAATTTTAGTCATGCTGTGTTCCCTCCTTCAACCTGCAAGCCGGTTGACAAGCAAACGCTGGCGAAAAGCCTCGGTCAGCAATGGCAACAGGGTGATTGCATCAGCAACAATACCCAAATGGGCAAAGTCGAATATCGGAGCGTTCGGGTCGGTATTGATGGCGACAATCATATCCGCCCCTTCCACGCCAACACGGTGCTGGATCGCCCCGGAAATGCCAGCCGCTATGTACAGCTTGGGCCGAATGGTCTTGCCTGTCTGCCCGATCTGGCGGTCCGCCCCGATCCAGCCTTTTTGCACCAGAGGGCGCGAACCACCCCAGTCTCCACCCAGAACAGTCGCCAGTTTGCGTACCAGCTGAATGTTTTCCTCTGACCGCAGGCCCATGCCACCAGCCACCACAATATCCGCAAATGCCAGGCCAGACGCCTCGGAGGCATCATCAGGCAGGAAGGACAGCACCTTGGTAACAATACTGTCCTCGTCCAGATCAGGCGTGTAGGACACAACCCGCCCTTCCCGGCCTTCCTCAGGCTTTGGCATGGCCATGACACGCGGACGGATGGTTGCCATCTGTGGCCGATAGTTCAACGTATGAATGGTGCACAGCAAGGAGCCACCAAACGTCGGGCGGGTTGCCGCCAGCGAGCGTTCATCATCAATTGCCAGTTCCGTGCAATCTGCCGTCAGCCCCGTTTTAAGGGTGGTGGCGACAGACCCGGCAAGGTCACGCCCCAGAACGGTGGCACCCAGCAGCATGATCTCGGGCTGGTACTTCTGCACCAGTTCGGTCATGACCTTTGTGTAGGGCTGGTTGCGATACTGCGCGAGCACTGGGTGGTCCACCCTGTAAACAAGGTCGGCCCCATAGGCGATGCAGCTCTTTGTGGCCTCATCCAGCGCATCTGCACCACTGCCCAGCAGCACACCCGCCAGTTCCACACCAAGCTGGTTGGCCAGCTTGCGGCCTTCACCCAGCAGTTCCAGAGCAACGGGATGGATCCGCCCATGCTCAAACTCGATAAAAACCCAGACATGCTTGTACGACCGGAAATGCTCCGGCAGTTCCTTTTTCATGCCAGCGCGCGAGCCTGAAGCGCCAGAGACCGGGGTTTGTGAAGTAGTCATGGTCGCCCTTATTCCTTTCACGGCCTCCGGGCCGCTCAATACCCACCAGCTTCGCTGATCAGGTCTTCCTCTAGTGCTGGCTGGCGTTCAAAAATGGCGTCAATCAGTGCCGTAGCCGCGGCACTTCCGCCTTCGCCGACTGGAATCATCACAGCTTTTTCCGATCGGGCGGCGGGGGCAAAAACCCGCTTCACCACCGTTGGTGACCCACGCAGGCCACACTGGGACAAATCCTCAATGCCAACACCTGCGGCGTTCCACTGCACAATCTTTGTCTGGGCGGCGCGCAGAACATCCGCCTGAGTGCCACGGCGGATCTGGTTGCTGCCTTCAAGCATTGTAATCATGGCGGGCAGACGCGAGGTCAGAACCTGCACACCGTGGTCTGCACGGCGGCGTACGGTAATGGTGCCCTGTTCGGGGTCAATCTCATCAATAGCGGACACATAGGTCAGTTGGGACAGCCCAAGACGCTGGGCAATACCGGGGCCAACCTGTGCCGTATCCCCATCAATTGTCTGTTTTCCACAAAACACGATATGGGGCATGCCGTGATCTTCTGCGGCTTTTTCTATCAGTTTGGACAAGGCATAACTTGTTGCCAAAGTATCGGAGCCTGCAAAAAAGCGGTCTGTCAGCAGCAGGCCACGGTCCGCGCCATAACCTAGCGCCTTACGCAAACTCTCGGACGCCATGGGCGGTCCCATGGTCAACACAGTGACCACCCCGCCAAAGCGGTCCCGCAGGCGCAATGCCTCTTCCAGCCCGAACAGGTCATAGGGGTTGATAATTGTCGGCACACCTTGCCGCATGATGGTGTTTGTAACCGGATGCACACGAATTTGCGCGCTATCGGGAACCTGTTTAATGCAGACAAAGATACGCATCGCCCCACTTCCTTTTATCTGTCCTTCCCCTTAGTCCTCGCAAGCCGTGTGCCATTCGGGTGATTGGCGCCAAAAAAACAGCACTTCTTTACCCTCATGGCACCCGCAGGCTGCGCACACGCCCGGTCTTGTTAGAAAAACGACAAATTTTTTCTTATTTTTTTGCATTTATGGAATGGTTGTTACCGTCGTGCGTCGGTTCTGCCACAATGGTCAGGTCTTCCAGCCCGACAATGGTCTGCTGGGCCCCACGTATGGCATCGCGGTGTACCTTGAACGACCGCTCGGCAATAGGCGTGGAGACGACAAAATCCTGATAGGCCCGCGACAAAAGCACACGGCACTGCGCGCGCACGGTTGCTTCGTCCAGTTCAGCATTTACGCCCTGTTCATCAAGGTAGGAGCGCATGCGCCGCAGGATATGCAACCGCGCAACATTGAGCACTGTCGGGTCATAGGGGACGCCGAGTTGCTCAAAAAATTCCTCGGCAGCGGAAAGACGACGGAGTTCTTGTAAAACATGCATCGGTTTTGGCTCCTTTTTAACACCGGCCATTCAGGCTGCACGGCATTGCAGTTCAGAGAACAGTATTGCGATTTCATCCAAACTAATGGCTCTTTTGCGCTGTTCGGCCAGAAGGCGCACAGCAACCAGCAGATGTGTGGCAACATCTTCTGCCGCATGAATGCCCAACCGCTCCAGCGCGTGGTTAATGGCTGCCCGCCCGGAGTGCTTGCCAAAAACAATCTCGCGCTCACGGCCAAGCTGCACGGGGTCCAGTGCTTCGTACGTACTGGCATCACGCAGCAGGCCCGATACGTGAATGCCTGATTCGTGGCGGAACACCGCAGAACCCACCACCGCCTTGCCCTCTGGTATGGTCCGGCCGGACGCCTGCGCGACCATGTTGGCCAACTGCCCCAGACGGCGCAGATCCACCCCGGTTTGGCACCCCAGAAACCTTGGTGCGGCAAGGGCCAGCTCTTCCAACGGGGCATTACCCGCCCGCTCGCCCAGCCCCATAACGGTCACACTGGCAACGTCCGCCCCGGCTTTGAGAGCCGCCAGCGTGTTGGCCGTAGCCAGTCCGTAATCATCATGACCATGGAATTCTATTTCCAGCGCCGTTTGCCCACGCAGCCACGCCATAATCTCAAACGTTGCAAACGGGTCCAGCACCCCCAGCGTATCCGCATAACGGAAGCGCCGTGCTCCTGCCTGCCCGAGCATACCCACAAAATCGGCCAGAAAGCCGGGGTCTGCGCGACTTGCGTCCTCCCCCCCGACAGACACTACCAGCCCCATGTCCACCGCCCGTGCAACAACATCACGCGTCATGTCCAGCACCTGTGCGGGGGACTTACGGTATTTGGCAGCAATCTGCATGGGAGAGGTGGAGGCGGACAGATGCACACTGCCAAGCCCTGCCGCCTGCGCCAAAGCCAGATCCCCCGGTATCATCCGACACCAGGGGATAACACGTGCGCGCGACACCGAACGCCCGATTTGCGCAATAACCGCCAGCTCATCCGGCCCCATGGCAGGGGTTCCGGCCTCTATCTCATCCACCCCCACCTCGTCCAGCAGGCAGGCAATCGCCAGTTTTTCGGCGGCTGTAAAGGCAACACCGGGTGCCTGCTCGCCATCACGCAAGGTGCTGTCATTGAGTTTTAAGCGGCGTGGAGACCGCATGAGCGGCTTGGCTGTCATGTCTCTCGCCCTTGTATTGAGCTGAAGAATCAGGCGTATGTGGGTGTGAAGGCACTCCGGGTTTCTGATGAGCCATCCCAGAAGGGAGACATGCCACGCAGGGTTTCAACAATACCGGGCATGACCTCAAGCACATGGTCAACGTCTTCTGCCGTGTTCTCCCGCGACAGGGAAAAGCGGATTGCCCCATGTGCGGCCGTGTAAGGCACTTTCATCGCACGCATGACATGCGAGGGCTCCAAAGACCCCGATGTGCAGGCCGAACCGGAGGACGCAGCAATTCCTGCCTTGTTCAGCAGGAGCAAAATGCCCTCGCCCTCAATATATTCAAACGCGATATTGCTTGTATTGGGCAGGCGGTGTTCAGGATCGCCCGTAACCATTGCGTGGGAGATACGCTGGATAAGCCCCCCTTCAAGCCTGTCGCGCAGGGCGCGCACACGGGTATTTTCGTCATCCAGATGGATCTGTGCCAGTTCGGCCGCCACCCCAAGACCAATAATGGACGGGGCATTTTCTGTTCCCGCCCTACGCCCACGCTCTTGGTGGCCACCACGGATCATGGGGCGCAGCCGCACGCCACGGCGCACATACAACGCACCAATCCCCTTGGGGGCATGGAACTTGTGGCCCGAAAGCGAAAGCATATCAATTTCGGACGTTTTAAGGTCCATGGGAACCTTACCCACAGCCTGCACCGCATCCGTATGGAACAGGGCACCTGCCTCATGCGCAAGCTCGGCCAGTGTTTCCACCTCGAACAGATTACCCGTCTCGTTATTGGCCCACATGATGGAGGCAATGGCGGTACGTGGCCCCAACGCTTTACGATAGGCGTCAATATCCAGCCTGCCGCGCGCATCCACCCCAATGTAATGGACTTTTACGCCACGCGTTTTTTCCAGCCATGCACACAATGCCAGAATGGCCGGGTGCTCCACAACAGAGGTTACAATCTCGTTGCGTCCTGTCTGGGTTTCCAGTGCGGAGAGCAGCGCCGTATTGTCCGCCTCCGTGCCACAACCGGTATAGACAATTTCGTGGTCAAATTCGGTGCCCAGCAGGGCCTGCAACTGGCGCCGGGCATTCCGGATAGCCGTTCCAACGTCGGCACCAAAGGCATGGATGGATGAGGCGTTGCCAAACTGCTCCGTAAAATAAGGCAGCATGGCGTCCACCACACGCGGGTCAACCCGCGTGGTTGCATTATTGTCGAGATAGACCGACTTCATCTACTTTCTCCCGCTCGTGGCCGGCAACCCTCCGGCGCATTTATTGTCATCACCCCATGGAACGCTTTGTAAAAGCTCAGTGCCCCGCAGGAACGGGAATAACCCTGACCGGCTCACCCAGGCGTTCGGCCAGACGCTGCTGAATGCCCTGCACAGTGACCGAGGCCAGCTGGCAGTTCACGCACGCGCCACTCAGCCGGACCATCACCTTGTTGCCTTCCACGTCCACCAGTTCACAATCACCGCCATCGCCCTGAAGGACCGGCCGCAATTCCGTCAGAACCTCCTCCACGGCGCGAATGCGCTGTACGGTGGTCAGTTTGGCCGGGGTGGTTGGAACACTCAGCTCAACCAGTGGGGATGTCTTGCGCGCAGCCCGCCGTGTGGGCGGGAGGGCACCTGCAACAAAAGCGTCGCGCGCGTCCAACGTGCCCTCGCTCACCATGGCCGCGTTAATACGCTCCAGAGCTTCTTCCACCGTTTCAGCACAGGTCGAGCAGCTTGCTGTTGCCTTGGTATACTGGGCGACCTGTTCCATGCTTGTCAGGTTATTGTTACGGACCGCACGCTCAAGCATGCCTTCATCCACACCAAAGCATTTACACAGAAGAGCACCTTCCTCATGGTCATCTTCCCATGTTTCACCACGGTAATTGGCAACGGCTGCCCGCAGGGCCTCATACCCCATAACCGAACAATGCATTTTTTCCGGTGGCAGGCCGCCCAGAAAATCCGCAATGTCCTGATTGGTAATTTTTAATGCCTCATCAACCGTTTTTCCAACAATAATCTCGGTCAGCGCAGATGAAGATGCAATGGCGGACCCACACCCGAATGTCTGGAATCTGGCACTGGTAATACGGTCGGTGGCGGGGTCCACCTGGAGCATCAGCTTAAGCGCGTCTCCGCAGGCAATAGCGCCGACTTCGCCCACGCCATTGGCGTCCTCGATAACCCCAACATTTTTTGGGTTGAAAAAATATTCTTTAACCTTATCGGAATATTCCCACATGGCCCTTTACTCCCGTTCCCCCACCCAATCAGGGGTTTTAATTAAAAGATTTCCCACAGGAGCATTTGGATGCCGCATTCGGGTTATCAAATGAAAATCCGGACTGTTCGAGAGAGACAACAAAATCGACCGTTGTGCCCTCAAGATGCGGGCTGCTTTCACGATCGACAAAAACCTTGACGTCGTCGCACTCAACGACAATGTCGTCTTTCTCCGGAGCAGAGACCAGGCCCATCATGTATTTAAAGCCCGAGCATCCACCGGCCTCAACCATGATACGGATGCCTTCAGCCGGGTTGCTTGAACCGGCAATGGCTGAACGCACTGCATCACGCGCCGCATTGGTCAACTGGATCATTTTACCCTCCGCCTTCTATTCTTTCTCTGAATAAAGACTGTCGCAAGGATCATGCCAGAAATTATGACCTGTTTATAAAAATGAGAACTTTGAAGTGTATGGAACCAGATACTTCATTTTAACCAATCAGGTTAAAACCGTATCCCACGGATTGGCACACAAAACATGGGACAATTTTTGGGAGCTATGCAGGGCTGTTATGTTTGTAACGTCATAACCCCTACCTTGGACGGAATACGACACAGATCAGCCAACATTACATTCTTATACTCTTATCTATATTCACAAGATTATAGTTATCTTGGGCAAAACAGACCCCAACCGCTCACTCAGCACTCTTGCGGCTACGCGCCATGCGACTTTCACCGCTTTCGTCTCCAAAACAGTCATCAAAATCGTCGCATTCCGAACAGACCGGAACACTACACAGACGAAAGCCCTCATCACGACAGATCATGCGAAACAGAAATTTCTTCCATTTCATGTCCCCCGTGTTGCGACTGGCCAATGGCTCAAAATGACGTTCCATAAGCCAGGACAGTTCCCGCCGGGACCGCAACCCAAGGTCCTGCCACAAATGGTTGGGCGCCATGGCGCGCCGTGCCACCATGTCGGCCAGTAGCAGGTCCCGCTCACCTCCCATGGTCGCACTCCGCAAAAGGGTGCGCAGGCAGCTTTCATCCTCTTCCAGTACCGGCTCGGCCTGATCTTCAAACGATTCAAACAATGCCCGCACGGAAGGAAAAACCTGCTCCACAAGCTGGTTCAGCCGGGTGCCACCAACACCCAGCGCTTCCGATGGCAGGCAGTTGCGCTCCTTTGCGTCTGCCAGCCCCACAGCCAGTATGGAAGCCAGAACATGTGCATCAAAACCCTCGCACATATCCCCATGAACAGCCGCCATCAGCCACGCATGAATATCTGCTGCTCCCATAACCTGTTCCTCCGGGTGGTCAGGCCGCTATATGGGTCTGACAGTTGGTCGGGCAGACTCTGGCGCACGCACCACAGCCAACGCACGCTCCGGCATCGTCCATAGCCATGACGCGGCGATCAATATCTTCGTCATCATCATCGTCATCTACAATTTCGCCGTCGTCATTCACGCCGCGCAATGTCATGACCCCACGGCCACAAACCTTGTAGCAGCGGCCACAACCAATACACACACCCGGGTCAATGGCATCCAGGTAGGAGGGGGTCCAGCTGCGGCCATCTCGCGTAGTTGCCGTCATGGTTAAACCTCTTTTTCTTCCAGCGCGCGCAGGGCTGTGCGGCGCGCTTCCAATGTGGCGTAAGCATCATGCGCACGGGCGGCGACCTCGGGAATACTGGTCCAGCCCACAGGCAGATCTTCCGACAGGTCATGCAGGTCCATCTTGGCTTTGACCGCGCGCGAGGAAAGTTTTTTAATTTCAGCCCGCAGTTGCTCAATATCAGACATTGTGTTTTGTCCTTTTATGCATCTGCAACATTCGGATATTCCTCGATCACATCAAGGGCCATCCTGACTGCCTTCATGCCTTCATCTGCCAGGGCATCAAGGTTTTCAAAACCAAAACGGTGCACATCACGCAGCGTTTTTGAGAAGATGACCAGCCTGCCTGTTGTCAGGATCACGCGGCCAAAACCTTCATGGCTCATTTTCATCATGGGGGAGGCCATAAGCCCACAGCTCTGCTCCACCGCCAGACCAACAGCCTGATAAAAATGCTCCACCCGTGAGATCACATCCGGATCGGGATCGCTGATGATAGGCATGGCGCGTTTTTCTTCCCGACTGACAATGTAGTCGCGCAAAAGCCATTCATCGGGTTTGTTCTCCCATGCACCAAAGGAATCTTCGGCACGAATGCGACCGATCAATGCCTTGAGGAAAGGGCTGCACATCGGGTCCGCTTCGGGTGCCAGTGTTGTTGGTGACATTTCGTGAGACATATCAATCGTCCTCATCCAGAAAATCCATTGACCGTTTGACCCCCATGGCCTTGCGTAGCCATGGCGGAGGATTGCCCACCATCATGGCCTGTACCCGCTCAATGACCGAGGGGATGCTTTCGGGGTTAAGCAGCTTGACCGGGTGGATATGCGCGCGCACAACCTTGGCCGCAGCAGGCCCGCCAATAGCCAGCACAAACAGGAGGTTACACCCCGCAAGAGCCTCCACCTTGGGGCCAATCCGGTCGTCCCCTTCGGTCTGGTGCGCGCCACTTTCATCAGAGACATCATCAAAGGCTACAGCTTCAACAAAACGCGCAGTCTTTGGGGAAACATCCCAGATGGCAAACCGCTGGGCCGAACCAAAATGCGCGTTCAGGGACTTCATGTCCCGCGTGGCAATGGCAATTCTCAGGCGCGGTGCCTCCTGAGTCAAATCGTCCTGCATATCGTTCTGCGCCGTTTCAATGAGTTGCAAATGTACCGCTGGCATGACGCCCCTCCTCCGTTGTGATGGCCGATACGGGAATGGCACTGCCAAAATCCTCTGGCCGGTGCGCATGACTTTCGCCCAGAAACTGGTTGGCTACCCGAAAGATCAGTGACCGCGTGCCGCGATAACCCACTGTTTCCTCATGAGAGACGCCCAGCCGGTCAAAAATGGGAAAACCAACGCGCATGAGTGGTACGCCAAGCCGTTCTGCGGCCTGCCTGCCATGGCTATGCGTAACCAGCAGGTCCGCTCCAGCCTGTGCGGCACCGTCCTCCAGATCCATCAGGTCCCCCACAACCACGTTCTCAACAGGAATTTTCTTCAAGTTGGGGTTACTCCCGGTGGAGGCCACTGCGGTTACGATGGAGGCACCCATGCCAGCAAAAAACTGGGAAAGGCTGCACAAAAGGTCCGGATCAGCCGCAATGGCCACCTTTTTACCGCCAAAATGGAAATGGCCATCCAACATGGCATCCACCAGTTGCGCGCGATGCCGCCGCAGACGGCCGGGCACGGGCTTGAGCGAAAGACGGGCCAGAAGCGACACAAGCCTGTCCGATGGCTCCAGCCCGGTCAGTGTTGGAAAAACCGTTGTGGGCACACCAGTCATGGCTGTTAGCGTATCTGCTGGGCCGCGCATGTGTTCACCAATGGCAATTGTATGCACGGCACGCGCCATGTTTGCGATTTCTGAAAGAGATGTCCCGCCCAGAGAGGTTGGTATCCAGCTTTGTGCAATATGCCCGTCAAGCGAGTAGGACGTGTCGGGGAGAATGACCGGGTAAAATCCAAAACTTTCAATAATTTCTCGCAAGCCTTCAATATCTGCCGGGGTCTGGTGCACACCGGGCAGCACATTGATCTGCTGAAAAGACCGGATAGAAGGCGACCATGGCTCAACAAGGCTGCGGATAATGGCCGTAGTAGCACTTGCCCACCCTTCCTCCAGTGCTCCGGCATAGTCGGGGGTTGAGGCCAGAACCACTTTTGTGTCCGCAAGTTCAGGGTTGCGCTCAAGAATGAGCTTTAGGTCTCCCTCGCTGTCCTCCCCCCGTGTTTCCACCAGTGCTGTGGTGGCAACCCCGATAAAGCCGGGCTTCATGCGCCGGGCCAGAGTTAACAGCGCCTCCTCCAGATTGGAGGCCCCTCCAAGCACGGTGGCCACCTCATCCATTGCTGTTGTCTGCAGGGGAATAGCTTCCTTGAAGTGGCGCACAGACAAAACCAGCGCAAAGGAGGTACACCCCTGTGCCCCATGGAAAAGGGGAATGCCCTTTTCAATTCCAAGATAGGCAAGTGCCGCCCCCAACGGTGCGGAGGATTTAAGGGGGTTCAGAGAGGCCGCCTTGCGGCGCTGGATAATGGTCGCCATTTTTGTCTCCCCTACCCGATTGGAACGAGGGCTGGTACGCCTTCATCATCAAAACCTGCTTCACCGTCTTCCAGTTCCCACGGCGCAAGCCGCCTGACATCTTCCCACACGGGGTTGGACAGGGAGGCATCCAGTTCACGCACAAGGGTGACCATGCCGTCATACCCGGCAAAGGCGTGGTGGCGCTCCTGATTGATGTCCAGCCAAGGGGTGCGCGCCTTAAGGGCTACAAACTGTGTGCGCCCACCCGAAAGCAGAATGTCGGCATCCCCCCGCCGCAGTTGGGCATACATTTCCCGCGGGGGAATGGAGTCCACCATATGAGCATCCCCCCCCATAAGGTCTTTTATTTTCTGTTTGTCATTATCAGTAGATTTCCGCACGGATGTGCTGACAATCACCATCCCCATTTCCTGTAGGGCGGAAACAATTGACCAGGACTTGACGCCACCTGTGTACAGTAGCACCCGCTTGCCACTCAGGCGCGCACGATACGGTTGCAGTCTGGCCCAGGCTCTTTTTTCCTCCGCCTCAATCAGGGCTTCGGTGCGTTCAAGCAGATCGGCTGGCGCACCTTGTGCCACAAGCAGCCGGGCAAGTGTGCGCAAGGCATCCGATGTATCGCCAATGCCATAAAATGAGCCTTCAAAATACGGAATACCCCAACGCTCTTCCATCTTGCGCGCAACATTGATCAGAGCTGTTGAACACACCATCATGTTCACCCGTGCGCGGTGCGCACAGGCGACTTCATGGTAGCGGGCATCCCCGGTAATACAGGCATTCAGGCGTATGCCAAGTTGCTCCAGCAGGGGTTTAACCTGCCACAACTCCCCCGAAAGATTGTATTCCCCTAAAATATTAATATCTGTCGGGGTGCTCATCTCAGGCTCCATGGTCCCGATCACATGATCAAGCAGAGCCTCCCCCGCCAGTTTATTCCCCAGATTTTTTGACCCGACAAAGCCCGGTGCATTTACCGGAATGCAGGGAATGCCAAACTTATCGGTAGCATGGCGGCACACAGCACTAATGTCATCGCCGATCAGCGCCGTCACACAGGTTGAATAGACAAAAATGGCGGGTGGTGCGTAACGCTCAATCACTTCACGCATGGCGCGGTAAAGCCGCTTTTCGCCATTACCCATAATAATATCGGTTTCGGTTATGTCGGTCGTGGCACCAATACGGTACAACGTAGGCCCGGACGTTGCCGCATGGCGGTTGTCCCAACCATTTCCCTCACAGGCCAGTGGGCCATGAACCAGATGCACCACATCGGTTATGGGCTGAAGCGCAATCTTGGCACCATCAAAGGCACACCCCCCTGCGGCAGCTCCAGGCTGAAGCGGCTTGGAGCACCCTTTTTTACGGGCCTTTTCGCCTTTGGCTACGTTTGCATCGCAACCTGGCTCATCAAAGAGCGCGGTGATCTTCGCGTTCAGGGACTCCGCCATGCCCATTCTCCTATGAGAGGTGCCCCGTTCAAATCTGAACGGGGCAGGGTAAAAAGACGTCTTTAACGCGTCAGGTCGAAGGAGTAGTCCGTAACACCCGGCTCAATCGTATCCTGGTCCAGACAATCAAAGATTTTGTCCAGAATTGTTACCAGAACGCGCAGCCCGCCCTGATAACCCCATACCGGGAAACGGTGGTGGTGATGGCGGTCAAAGATCGGGAACATCAGCCGGATCAGAGGCGTTTTTGTATCACGCTCCAGATACTTGCCGTAGGAGTTACCAATCAGCAGATCCACCTCTTCCGTGGCCAGCAGCGAACGCATATGCCACAGATCACGCCCACCCCAAGCCTTGCAGCCAGCACCAAACGGAGAGCTGTCAAACAGTTCCTGCATCTGGGCTTCCCATGCCTTGGAGCCATTTGTTGCAAGGCAATGCTTGGGTTCGCCACCTGTTTCCAGCACAAAGCGCGCCATGCCATACACAAAGTCGGGGTCGCCATAGATCGCATAGGTTTTGCCATGCAGCCAGGACTGGCTGTCCGCCATAGCGTCCACAAGACGACCACGTTCAAGCTCCAGCGCTTCAGGCACAGGCTTGCCAGTCAGCTCGGAAATGCTGCTCAGCAGGTCATCGGTCCCGCCAACACCCATTGGGTAATGCAGCGATTTTGTTTTCTGGCCAAAGTTTGCAGCATAATCCAGCGTCTTGGGCGTGCAGTATTCCTGCAAGGACAGCGTAGCCGAAGCATTGACCGCATTTTTGGTCGCTTCAATTGGCGTGCCGCCATCATACATGCGGAATTCACCATCCGAGGGTGTATCGAACTGGTCCGACACATCCGACAGCAGTGTGTAGTCAACACCCATCAGATCCAGAATACGCTTGAGCTCACGGTTGTTGCCAACAGCAAAACCATCAAACCCCGGAATGATGTTCAGAGAACCATTTGGCTTGGCTTCCTTACCTTTCCAGAAATGATCCAGAATACCCTTGAGCATATTGTCGTAGCCGGTCACATGGCTGCCAACAAAGGCCGGTGTATGGGCGAAGGGCACATCAAAGTCCGCCGGAACAGACTCTTTTTCCTTGGCCGTAGCGATAAAGGCATTCAGGTCATCGCCGATCACTTCTGCCATGCAGGTGGTGGAAACGGCAATCATTTTGGGCGAATACAGCTTGTAGGTATTTGCCAGACCATCAACCATGTTGTTGAGGCCACCAAAAACAGCGGCGTCTTCAGTCATGGAAGAGGACACGGCCGAGGACGGTTCCTTGAAATGCCGTGACAGATGCGAGCGATAATACGCAACACACCCTTGCGAGCCATGCACAAAGCTCATCGTGCGCTCAAAACCGGATGCCACAAACACAGCGCCAAGAGGCTGACACGCTTTGGCCGGGTTGACGCTCAGGGATTCACGCGCAAAATTCTTTTCGCGGTAGTCCCAGCTTTTTGTCCAGTCGGCAATCTGGGTGACCTGCTCGACCGGAGGCATGTTCTCGAACTCGGCCTTACGGGCGAGCATTTCCTTATATTCAGGTTCCCGAAACAACGGCGCGTGGTCGAGAATCTTGTCAACGGACTGTGGCATTGTCCTTGCTCCTCTTCAGGACGTGGGTGCGCCAGACGGCACCACACGCCTGCTCAGTTCATTTGTCAGAAACAGCCTCAGGCCGCTTCTTTTTTCCAGGGTGCCTTGAACAGCCCCCAGACCGGGTTGTTGATGGCCAGATCCATGTCACGTGCGAAAATCGCAAAGCCGTCGTAACCGTGGTATGGACCCGAATAATCCCAGGAGTGCATCTGGCGGAACGGAATACCCATTTTCTGGACAGGGTATTTTTCTTTAATGCCAGATCCGACCAGATCGGGGCGCATGCCTTCGATAAAGCGTTCCAGCTCGTAACCTGTCACGTCGTCATAGATCAGGGTACCTTCACGCACGTAGTGGCCGGTGCGCTGGTAGTCATCGCTATGGGCAAATTCGTAGCCTGTGCCGGTAATAACCATGCCCAGATCGTCATAGGCATTCACCACATGGCGGGGCCGCAGGCCGCCCACGTAGAGCATGACCGTCTTACCTTCGAGGCGAGGCTTGAACTTTGCCAAAATTGCATCAACAAGAGGCTGATACTTGGCAATAACCCGCTCCGCATTGGCCTGAATCGTCTCATCAAACAGGGCAGCAATCTTGCGCAAAGATGCTGCAATCTGGGACGGACCAAAGAAGTTATATTCCACCCAGGGAATATTGTACTTCTCTTCCATGTAACGGCAGATATAGTTCATGGAGCGGTAGCAATGGATAAGATTGAGCTTGGCCTTGGGGGCGCGCTCCATCTCTGCCAGCGTTGCATCACCCGACCAGTTACCAACAACCCGCAGCCCGATTTCTTCCAGCAGAATGCGCGAAGACCAGGCGTCACCACCGATGTTGTAATCCCCAATAACGTTGACGTCATAGGGAGTTGTTTCAAACTTGTCTTCTGCGCCTTCCTGGTTGAACACCCAGTCACGAATGGCGTCATTCGCAATATGGTGACCAAGAGACTGCGAAACACCGCGAAAACCTTCACACCGCACAGGAACGATGGTTTTGCCGGTTTCTTTCTTTTTCTTGCGCGAAACAGCTTCGATATCATCACCAATCAGGCCGATCGGGCACTCGGACTGGATAGAAATACCTTTGGCCAGCGGGAAAAGTTCATCAATTTCATCAATGATCTTTTCAAGCTTCTTATCGCCACCGAACACAATATCGCGTTCTTGGAAATCAGACGTGAACTGCATTGTCACGAATGAATCCACGCCCGTATTGCCGATGTAGTAATTCCGACGCTGCGACCAGGAATATTGTCCGCAACCGACAGGTCCATGACTGATATGCACCATGTCCTTGACCGGACCCCAGACCACACCTTTCGAGCCAGCATAAGCACAGCCGCGAATGGTCATGACACCGGGAACAGATTTGACGTTCGACTTAACGTCACATTCACTCAGCGCGCCATCGGCTTTTTCTTCGGCATCAGCTGTTGTGGAAACACTCAGATGCTTCTGGCGGCGCTTGCGCGATTTATCCGGATAAGCTTCCAGAACCTCTGCAATCAGGCGTTCAGGCAGCGTGGGGTCGTTGATGGTCCCTTCATCGAGGCTCATCGTCTTTCTCCTGGGTTTCGAGAGCGAAAAGCCCGACGGGCACGGGACTAACCCGACCCGCCCGGCTCAGGATCACGCTGTTGCGGCAGCTTTTGCAGCTTCCTTGGCAGCCAGTTCGGCCAGTTGCTGTTCCTCGGTCTTCATAATACCGAATTCGAGCAGCATCTCTTCCAGCTCTTCCATGGTGATCGGGGTCGGGATTGTGCCCTTGCCCGAGTTTTCATGAATTTTGCGGGCCAGTTCACGGTATTCAGCAGCCTGCTGGCTTTCGGGTGCGTATTCGATCACCGTCTGGCGGCGCAGTTCGGCGTGCTGAACAATGTTTGCGCGCGGCACAAAGTGAATAAGCTTGGAGTTCAGGCGCTTTGCCAGCGCATCAGCCAGATCATATTCACGGTCGGTCTGACGCTCGTTGCAGATCAGCCCGCCCAGACGCACGCCACCGGAATGAGCGTATTTCAGAATGCCTTTGGCAATGTTGTTGGCCGCATACAGCGCCATCATTTCGCCAGACATGACAATGTAGATTTCCTGGGCCTTGTTTTCGCGGATTGGCATAGCAAACCCGCCGCAGACCACGTCACCCAGCACATCGTAGGAGACATAGTCCACATCATCATAAGCGCCATTTTCTTCAAGGAAGTTAATGGACGTGATAACCCCACGGCCAGCACAGCCAACACCTGGCTCCGGGCCACCGGATTCTACGCATTTGATGCCGTTATAACCGATTTTGAGAACGTCTTCGAGCTCAAGGTCCTCCACGGAACCTGCTTCAGCGGCAAGGCTGAGAACCGTGTCCTGTGCCTTGGCATTCAGAATCAGACGCGTGGAGTCAGCCTTTGGATCACATCCAACGATCAGGATCTTCTGCCCCAGTTCAACAAGAGCGGCGAGCGTATTCTGGGAAGTGGTCGATTTCCCGATCCCTCCCTTGCCATAAAAGGCGATCTGACGAAGCTTAGCCATGATTTCGGTCCTGTTACTGATGGAACTGCCTGTTTCGGACAACGCGTCCGACACAACCTGTAATGCCGCAAATGCTGTGCCAAACCCGGCACCGATGGCCTGAAAATTCTGAAATAAAATCAAAATAAAAAAGTTATTCAAAAAATGTTCTAAAAATCAGAGACAGACTGACGCTCCGCACGGACTATGCAAGGTTGCTAACATAATCGGCACCAACCAATGGCAGATCGAGCCGTGTAATCTGCATTTCGTCCAAAAAGCGCAGTTCATTCCTTGTTAGTTCGATATCCGTCAGTACAGCATAGTGTGGACCCGCTGAGCGTTTCATAATCTGACGTGCATACGAACGCAGCATCTGGTCATCAAACCTGCACCCCAGAAACAAAAAACCCACATCTGTGCGGCGCTGCTGCACAATGTCAGGAATCGGCGTCTGGATGTCGAGTTCTGTCAGCACTTCGACATAGTCTGAATCAGCCACCAGATAGTGATGCGCAGGTGAGACCGAACCATGCGGCTTATAAAGAAGAGTTTTCCAGTCCGTTGCACTTTGCATGGCAACCGCGTCACCCTGTGCGTTGTAAGCACGATACCAGGTAAAGTCTCGCACACCTGTTCTTGGCGTGCCCTGCACCTCACCCCACCGCGCACCAGCCACACAATCCAGTGCCACGCGCATGATCCCGTCATACCATGTATCAACAATCATAGGCGGCGCACTGGCTGCGAGACTGAAGTGCAATGGTGAGGGTGCCACAGGCATGGCAAACGCCCGATCCATCAGGGCATCAAGCGTCTGGCGGTGGCGTTTACTTTCAATATATTGGGCAGATGCCCACGGATTGCCGCGTGCCCGTTTAGGCAGGGCAACATGCCGCCCAAAAAACTCCGCCAGTTCCTGTGTGCTAGACGGTACAGTATTGTCTTGTTCCTTACTCTGCCCTGCCCCCTGTGCGGACTGTTTTTGCAGGTCAAGGGCCATTGCCGTCATGCCCGGTCCCAGATAAGGCACCAGATAGCCAGCACTTATGCGCGCAAACAGGTGCTCCCAGCCAATCATTCGCCATCCTCCTCGCCAATACGGCGCGCATTGACCGTTATTGGCAGCCGTGTTTCGCTTTCCATAATGGGAAGTTCAAGGACCCAGCCATTTTTGAGCCGAACCCACCCCCCCCACAGCGTTTCTTTTTCCTGTGCGACCACAAGTTGTTCGAGGTCTTTTTTCGGTACATAAACCGACAAACCCCTGTCATTACGGCGTAACATCACCTTCATGGCGCACTCCTGTTTTCAATTTCGGCATGGAGTTCACGCGCACGCATACCAACAATGGTACCGCGCTCTACAAACTCCACGGCGTAAATGTAATACCGTTGCAAAAAAACACCGACGTCACGCACGTACCCAATGTCACCTTTGTGTACCAGCATCTCTCCGATTTCTCGTCCGGCAAAAGTTCCATCATTTTTAACGTACCGTGTTGCCCGGACTTTAACACCTGGCATAAAAACCGGCTTGCCGCGTGTTTCAATCTCTTCCTCACGCCCCAATCCCATGATCTTCCCCTCCTGAACTGCTGTCCTGCTTTTCCTCTGCAAGACGCCGCGCCACCAGATCACAAATGATCTTTTCATCGTCGTGCTCAAGCTTTGCGAGCATCGGGTATGGCAGTCTCTCGATTGACGTAAACCGGACCCGAATATCGTTATCGCGCGCAAGCTGGTACAAAAGCCCGCCCTGCGCACGTGTCGCCACAATCTGGCGCACAGTCGGTTCCGGGTCCGCGGCTAAGGATGACAGATATTTCGGGTTAATCCCCCGCGCCACCCAGCGGCGTACATCGGGCTCGGGGTCGTGCAACGCCCCGACAAGACAATCGGCTGACAGGCGCCTTACAACGACAAGACGCACAAACCAGTCTTCATCAGAAAGCATGTTCATCAATGCTTTCCCACTCAAGCGGCTTGCCACGGCAATCCGTACCCGCCGATCGGGGTCTTGTGCCAGCGCCTCAATCCGTGAGGTGGGTAGGCGTAACGCAACGCCCGCCCTGACCTCGGCGTCTGGATCATCTATCAGTGCTGGTAGTCGGAATATGGACGCAAAACGCACGGCCAGTGTTCGGACTTCAAAATAAGGATGATCCAGATACTCATCGGCACCAGATGGATTTTCCCGGAAAAAACGCTCTATCCTGCGTGCACGGGCATCACGCACACAAACGCGCCCACGCCTGCACCGACCATCACGATGCAGGTCCTCGTGCCGGCACCCTTTGCACTGAAGTTTATGACCGAGCCAGTCATGCGGTTCGGCCGTCTCCCAGGCGGAAATATCCCTGGTCTGATCGTCTCCGTCGGCATGATCTGGCACGGCTCTTCAGGTCCTTAGGCCGGGATGCAGGTTTTGGGCACCGGACAGACCGCAGCACATTGCGGGACGTCAAACTGCCCTTCGCACTCTGTGCATTTTTTGGCATTGATCACGTACAGGTCATTTTTGAGCGAAATAGCCGCATTGGGGCATTCAAACTCGCAAGCACCACAGACCGTGCACTGAGACGTAACAATTTTGTAAGCCATGACTTCAACCTTTCAAAAAGTAAATTTCAGATCAGGCAATCTGTCGTTGTTCTTGTTGCCCGTTAACCTGCTCATACCAATGACCTATGCCTTCCTCGATCCATTCAAGAGCATAGGCATCTGTGGCAACAATCCCCGCTGCAGCCAGAGACTCTTTGGGGCAGTCACCAATTTTTCCGCACAGAACAGCACTGACACCCTCAAGGGCTGCAATCACGCCATCCAGCGTTGCATCTTCGCCCCAGCCGCCTTCGCAGTACTGATCGGTTTTGCGGTGCCCAACAAATTTTATACCCTGAGCCGAGATCTCATAGATCTGGAACTCGGTGGCATGGCCGAAATGCTGGTTGATACGCCCACCACCTTTTGTCGCAATCGCGACCAACGCAGCCGGCGCCTGTTGGACATCGACCAAAGCATTGCTGGCCGCGCGCTTGGCTGCTTCATGCTCACCACGCATTTCCGCAACCAGTGAGCGGTAATTCACCCTGCGGGATGGATCGTAGGCAACGTTTTCTTCCAACTGATCCAGAGTAAACTCCTGCCCACGGTCCTCGCCCAAAAGGCCCACAGCATCCGCACGGCACTGCCGACAATGCCGCATAAGCTTGGCGCCATCTTCAAGCTGGTCCTGAAGTGCTTTAAGTTCTGCGGGGGTCGGGCCGCGCTGCCCGGTCAGGCCATAGTGAGTGCCATGCGCCGGGTCAGAGATAAGCGGCATGATATTATGTAAAAACGCGCCTTTTTCCTTAACAACCCGGTTAACCTCCATAAGATGTGTATCATTCACACCCGGGATCATGACCGAATTGATTTTGGTAAGGATGCCGCGCTCGGTCAGCATATCCAGCCCCAGCATCTGGCGCTCATGCAGGATTTTGGAGGCATCCAGCCCGGTCCAGCGCCGATTTTTGTAAAAAATCCAAGGGTAGATCTGCACACCAATTTCAGGATCAACCATGTTGATGGTAATCGTGACATGATCAATGTTCATGTTCGCGATTTCATCTACATGGTCGGGCAAAGCCAGACCGTTGGTGGACAGGCATAGCTTGATATCTGGAATATCGGCCGAAATCAGACTGAATGTTTCGCGCGTTTTTTTCCAGTCGTAACAGGCATCTCCCGGTCCTGCTATGCCAAGAACGGAAAGTTGCGGCACTTCATTGGCAACAGTAATAACCTTGCGTTGTGCCTGTAGAGGCGTCAGCTTTTCCGAGACAACGCCCGGCCGGCTTTCATTCGCGCAATCATACTTCCGGTTGCAGTAATTGCACTGAATATTACATGCAGGTGCGACAGCCACATGCATGCGTGCAAAATAATGATGCGCCTCCTCCGAATAACACGGATGATCTTTTATTTTCGCCCATACCTCTTCAGGCATGGACTCAGGTTTGTCGGAACTCCCACATTGAGACGACGAGCACCCGCCCGAGAGCGCTTCACGCATGGTCTCCGCCCCACTGCCTGCAAAATCTTGCAGACCGATCAACTGCCCGGCCATCTGCCCTTCTCCCCTTCATTGGTCAACTGAAAGAGACGCAAAATTCGTGCCAGACTGTTATATCCGCAGCGTAAAGAGCTGTATTGGAATTAGAAGATACTCAGGCGAAGCCCTTGGAGGGATATCATTCAAAATCTCCCCAAGTACATATGGACAAAACACAGCCCTGATGGCCACGCAAAGCTAACGTGGCCTGCAATACTGATAAACCTTGCAAACACAGTTTAGAATTTTTTGATGGGGATACCATTTTTTCGCAGGGCATACCCTACCTGACGAGGTGTCAGCCCCAGAATACGGGCAGCTTTAGCTTGTACCCAACCCGCCTTTTCCATAGCATCTTCCAGAATTTCCTTTTCCGAACGTGTCGGCACAGCCGTATCTGCTGGAAGAGGTAGAGGCTCTTTCAAAGTCAGTAGGAGGGGTTCTTTTGGCGTAGAGGCCAATACGTTGTCTGCTCCACCGACCTGCCACAAAACAGAAGAAAGACAACCTTCGCTATGGCAGGCGAAATCGTTTTCACCAATCACACTCCCACGCGAAAGGGTGGCCGTCCGCCGGATACAATTTTCCAACTCACGTACATTGCCCGGAAAATAGCAGCCACTCAGGACTGAAAGACCATTTGGGTCGATCTGAAGTTCCGTTCCGTTCTCTTGATTGAAGCGATCAAGGAACTCCTGCGCGAGCAGGGGAATATCCGTTGGCCGTTCACGCAAGGAAGGTAGAAAAACCGGTATGACACTTAGCCGGTAATACAGATCCGCACGAAATTTTCCTTTGGTTACTGCATCTTCAAGGTCTCTGTTGGTGGCGGCCACTATGCGCACATTCACCTTGAGTGTGCGGGTACCTCCCACCCGTTCAAATTCACCCTCTTGCAGAACACGCAACAGTTTGGCCTGAAACGAGGCTGAAATTTCTCCAATTTCATCAAGGAACAATGTACCACTATCGGCAAGTTCAAACCGGCCTTTACGCGCGGTTACAGCCCCGGTAAATGCTCCTTTTTCATGCCCGAACAGCTCTGATTCCAGCACGGTTTCAGGCAAGGCAGCGCAATTCAGCTTAATAAATGGCGCTTTGGATCGGGGTGAAAACTGATGCAGGGCACGGGCAAAAACCTCCTTACCCGTACCAGACTCTCCACGCAGAAGAACGGTTGCATTACTGCGCGCTACAATACGAATTTTTTCCATAACGGCTGTAATGGCAGGACTTTCTCCCACAATACGGGTATCTGCCATTTCTGCATCAACCGGCACGCTTAATTTGGCAACCTCGGTCCGGCGGTCCAGATCCCCCATAAGCCTTTCGCGATCACGCTCTACAAGCCTATGCAAGCGAACTGTCTGCCCGATCAGATTTCCTACCATCGCCAACAGGCGTGTATTCAGCGCAACAACAGGAGAATCTGGAGAAAAAGCCTTGCAGTCCACAACAAGGATTCCAATAATCCCATCACGTCCGGGAATGGGCACGCCAATCAGCCCAATCTGGCGCGGATTGACCGCCCACGCTGGTTTGGACCTAAAACCTATTGTCTGGTCCTGCACAATATCGGGAATGACCAGTGGAGCTTTATGTGTGACAATGTGCCCCAGAACACGCTCTGGCATAGACATGAAATAATCACGAGAGATGGCCGGGTCACCATGTGAGCCTATAATGCGCTCCACCCGGTCACCATCACCGAGCAACACACAGACGCATGCATTCATATCCAGAAAATTCTCAAGCGTTGCAAAGACCTGAACCAGCATAAGGCCGAACTCTATGGGCGAACACAGTATCCGTGATATTTCATAAAGCCCGGACAGAGCAACTTCAGCACTTGTTTCTGTTATGCCTGTGGCGCCAGACATAATGCCCATGCCTTCTTTGCGTAGCGTCATGTCATTGTTCCCGCAACTGCATTATTGCCCACCGCTTAAGTGGGCTTCCGATATCGCCTCCAAGCCGCATTACGAAACGATTCCGAAATAAACAGAGGTATTAATATACCTTTTCTCGATTCTTCTGTTAAAAAAATATCATCTATTTTCATAAATTTTTATAATTTTTATCAACTCTTTTTGAACGGAATAGTAGTTGACCCGATACCCTACCCCGCTCTCCTGCGTAAAAGATTTTTTCTCTTTCTAACAAATGATGGAGAGATATTGAGTATATCACGATATTTTGCAACTGTTCTCCGTGCAATGACAATACCTTTCTCCCGCAGAAGGCGCACAAGATCATCATCCGAAAAAACGGATTTTGGTTCTTCTTCCGCAACCAGACGGCGAATAACTTCCCTGACAGCTTCCGCGCTGTGGGCCTGCTGGGCATCCCCCGCAAGAACGGACGAAAAGAAAAACCGCAAGGCAAAAAGCCCCTGAGGCGTTGCAACTGCCTTACCCATAACAGCCCGGCTGACTGTGCTTTCGTGTACCCCCACACCTTCGGCCACATCCTTGAGCGTAAGAGGCACTAACCCGGATGCGCCATGGGTCAGAAATGCCTCCTGCCGCCGAAAAATCTCACGTGCAACCCGCAACAACGTATTGCAGCGCAATTCCATGCCACGCATGAGCCAGTTAGCCTGCGTATGCCACTGATCAAGAAATCCGCTGACTTGACGATCTTGTCTGCGAATATCCTGATTTTTCAGGCTAACCCGTGTCTGAAGATCATGGACCAGCATGATACGCGGCAGGGTCTGGGCGTTCAGTTCCACCACCCAGTCTCCCTCCCCATCCGCACTGACAATAAGGTCCGACATACGTACGGGCACCATATCGGCACCGGCATCAAACCCGGGTTTGGGATTAAGCCTTTTCAGCTCGGTAACCATACTATCGAGCGTTGCATGGTCTACATTACATTGCCGGGCAAGGCGCGACATCTCGCCACGCGCCAGAGTGTCCATATGGTCAAGCAGTTTGTTCATCGGCCCGTCCAGACACCCGCGCTCCTGAAGCTGAACTGCCAGACATTCGCGCAAGGAACGGGCAAATATTCCTACCGGTTCAAAGCGCATCATGTTCTGGCGCACACGCTCGATATCTTCTGGCATACACCCTGTCCGCTGCGCCAGCACCTCGGCACTTTCCAGCAGGCGGCCCGCGGCATCAAGGGCTTCAATCAGGTAAGCACCAATCACCATATCCTGCCGACTGGCGGTAGAAAGGCGCAACTGTTCGTATAACTGATCTGTCAGGGAAAGAGGAACATCTGGCAGGCGGGCTGTGCCATCATCCTCTCTCTGCCCCCCCTGAGAGAACAGGTCGGCACGTCCACGCTCAAACCGTGGAGCGGGCATGACGGCAGGGTCATCCGCAGGGAGTTCCAGCAAAGGGTTTGCGGCTGCCTGCTCTTCCAGATAAGCCTGCAGGTCCGCATTGGTAAGGTGGAGCAAATGGAGCGCCTGACGCATCTGTCCATTCATGAACAGACCGTGGCTTTGCCGCATTTCCTGACCTTGCAACATCAGCCCACATCCCACTTTGCCATATGCATCAGACAGAGAAGACCATGTCCCATATCCACGAGCTGTTCCTCCCGTTGTTTCATGAAACGCCGTTTAAAAAGCGTTTCATGAAAACGACGCAAAAACCGTGCCAATTTTTTATGCGGTTATGGTGATTTTTCTTTCTCCATAAGGATTGCACGCACGGAAATTGATTAGTCGACGCCAACCATCACGTCGGATGCCTTGATCACGGCGTAGACAGACTCACCGTCCTTAAGACCGAGTTCAGCCACGGCTTCGTTGGTAATGGACGCCATGACAATGGCTCCACCGTCAATTTCGATGCTAACGTGAGATGTTGTCGCACCTTTTTCAATCTTGCTAACTTTGCCTTTGATCTGGTTCCGTGCACTGATTTTCATTGTATTCTCTCCAAATTTTGATCAGATATCTATTCCCATTCGGATATAGATATAGTATTTAAAGAACTTTCCTGTCCAAGACCTAACACAATGCCATTTCTTGGCCGTAATGGCCTACAACATTTTCGGCTTGATATGAAGATTTTTCCCCGCGTACAGCCCCGCCATATCCGCCCCACCACCGGTATGGATTGTTCCACCTGCCAATAACCATTTGAGGATTATCAAAAAAACACCATGAGCCTTACGATATTATATTCTTCAATTTTTCTAAAACCTGCCGGACCAACCCTATGTCCACGCATCTGTATCCGTACCCAAATGGCATGCCTTGTTGCCCCTAACACCAATGTCGGCTTTGGCACGTTTTTTGCGGCTTTTCCGACATACGCTTTTGCTGGAGTATGATCATGAAATTACTTTATTCCGGTTCCCATATGAGCGACATCAACCCGACATTACGTCCTGCCCGCCTGATGCTGCTCCTGTGCGCTGTGGCGGGGCTTCTCCTCCCAAGCTCCACTCGAGCCGAACAGGCGCGCATAGCCGTGGCTGCAAATTTTATTGGCCCAGCAAAGGAACTGATTGCCGCCTTCACGCACAAAACTGGCGATATTATTGTGCCAAGTTTCGGCTCCAGCGGCCAATTTATGATTCAAATCGAACAGGGGGCAGATTACGACGCTCTCCTGTCTGCCGACGAGGCCAAGCCCGCAAAACTGCTCAAGGACGGATTTGGCGTGGAGAAAAGCCAATTCACCTACGCCGTGGGTAAACTGGCACTATGGAGCAACAACCCGGCATATCCAGCAAGCGAGAGCACATTGCGCGCGGCGGGCTTTAACCATCTGGCCCTTTGCAAACCTGATGTTGCCCCTTACGGCGCGGCAGCCATGGCAACACTTGAAACACTGCACCTTAAGCAGATCCTTCAGCCACGCATTGTTATGGGCATGGATATTGCCCAAGCCTACCAGTTCGTCCAGAGCGGCAATGCAGAGCTTGGCTTTGTTGCCTATTCACAACTCCACAACCAACATCTGGGTACGGTCTGGATGGTACCCTCCCCCCTTTACCCCCCTATCCGCCAGAACGCATTGCTCCTTAAGCAGGGAGCGCAGAACCATGCCGTGCGCGCCTTTCTTACCTATCTTCAAGGCACGGAGGCACGGGCCATTATTGCGTCGTATGGATATGACATACCATGATGGGGACAATGGCCCTGTTTGACCCCAATAGTACCTTTACCGCCTTGCGGCTTAGCGTCACACTCGCCTGTGTAGCCACGACCATTGCCGTAACCCTTGGCGTTCCTTTTGCATGGTGGCTTGCTTATAGCCGCAGCTGGTGGCGCGATGTGGCCTCAAGCCTTATCACCCTTCCACTTGTTTTGCCCCCCACGGTTCTTGGCTTTTACCTTCTCCTGCTTTTGGGGCCATCGGGCCTTGGTGCGCTGGCTGCCCATATTACCGGCAGGTCCACCTTTGCCTTCAGCTTTGCCGGGCTTACCATCGGGTCTGTCATTGCCGCGTTGCCCTATATTGTGCAATCCACACAGGCCGCGTTTGAAACCGTAGGCTTTAGACCGATCGAGATTGCATATACCCTGCGCGCCCCACCGCTGCGTGCGTTTGTAAGGGTTGCCCTGCCTTTGGCAGCCCCCGGTATTATAGCAGGAGCCGTGATTGCTTTTGCGCACACGATTGGAGAATTCGGTCTGGTGCTAATGATAGGCGGCGATATTCCCGGCCAAACCCGCGTTCTCTCCATCATGCTTTTTGATAACGTCGAAACCGGAGACTGGGCCGCAGCCCATACCATAGCAGGGGGTATGGTCGCGTTTGCCTTTGCAACCATACTGGTCCTGCGCCTGACACAAACCCGCCTGACACACCGAACCCGGCCATGAGCAATGCCACTTTGCAGCAGTCTTTATCTGTTCATTTCCAAGGCCCCATAAATCGGCTTGAAATGAATATTGCTTTCGATGTCCCCAGCCCTGGAATTACCGGCATCAGCGGCCCTTCTGGATGCGACAAAACAAGCCTGCTGCGTGGCATTGCCGGGTTGCACCGCTTTCCCAAAGGGCACTGCCTCCTGAATGGAGAAACATGGCAGAATGACACATTTTTTCTCCCCCCATGGAAACGCCCCATAGGCTATGTGCCACAAGACGGAGGCCTGTTTGCGCACTTGACGGTGCACAAAAACCTGCTTTTTGGCATACCGCCTCGCCACAGAAACCAACATTTATATACGAAAATTGTGGATGCACTTTATCTGCATCCTCTGCTTGAACGCAGCACCCATTCACTCTCTGGGGGCGAGCGTCAACGGGTGGCCATAGGCCGTGCCCTACTCACACAACCCAAACTTCTGCTCATGGATGAGCCGCTTTCCGCTTTGGACATGGATATCAAAAAAGATATCCTTCTTTATATAAAAAACCTTCTGGCGGAGGCAAAAATACACACTCTTTATGTCTCGCATGATGCGGAAGAACTTCGCATGATTGCCAACAACACTTTGGACTGGCAATCCATACAAAAAATTGAATAATTTTATACTAAGGCATCATTCTTTGTTTTGCTTTTCAAAAATAACAATTCCCCTATCAGAAAAAAATTCATTATATCCATATTTTTTTATGTAATGATCTATATCATTACCTTTAACTTCAATAAGACTGACATTATTATTTTTGAAAACAGAATCAAAAATAGAATCATCATGATATAATTTTATTTTTTGGTCTGTATTAAAAAAATCTACCAATTCTTTTTTATGACCCCAGTAGCAAAGAGACAGATCCTGACAAACAACAGAATATTTACTCCTGCCTATAATAGAAATTATATTCGAATAATAATTACTTTCTTCTTTAATGTTTTTAATTGCACCATAAGAACGCATCAATTCCACTGGAACGGCAAACACAAAAACGGAGAAAACAACAAAGGCAATCAACTTAGAGCTTTTATTTTTTGCAGCACACTCACTCAAATTTTGTATGCAGATACCAAGAGCAAGAGACAAAGAAATCAAAAGTTCAAAGAAACAATTATAGTCGACACCCTCTGCCGAAGCCTGAAAAATACCGAAAAATAATGCCATAAAAACAAACGGAATTATAAACCTCTCTACAAAAATTTTATATCTACACTCTTTCCCGCTTTTAATTATTAAATACAATGCAACAAAAAGAGGAAATAACTCAAATACTTTTTTATATGTATTAACTGCTTTATAGAAATTTATAATTCTTTTATTTTGAAATACATCAACAAAAAAATTTGCACCATATTGCATGTACGAAAATATCATTAATCCTATAAG
>JBDNSL010000016.1:0-36427 GCA_047719095.1 Acetobacter sp. | reverse complement strand
AGTTTTCAGTGACCACGTAGGTCATTGCCATCTCCGAAATTATCTGGCGGTCGAGGCATGCTCGCCGCGTGGGGTCAGATGGGCGACTGACCGGTCGCGCCACCAAGGATGGCGCAGATATGATGGGGTTTTTGCCCTATGGCAACCCGCTTGGATGAAAGGGGGCGTTTCCGTAGTGGCAGGGCTGCCCCTACATTTGGCGCTTTAAGGTGCTTAAAATGGCAAAAGGACTGCTGTTTTGGGCATTTTGCCGATGTCGGGCCTGTTCTGCCCGGGTTGGGCGCTGTTTGCTTTTTTCTGTGCGCCGTGTTGGCAAAACCATAAAAGGTGCCGGGGGGCCTGCGTGGTTCTTGGGCATGGACGTAGGAGGTTGCAGGCGGATTCCAAGCCCTTTGAGCACATCAGGCAGGTCTTTTTTACTCACCCCCAGACGTGACGCCATGGAAAAGGGCAAAGGCTTGGGGCTGCGGGTGGCGAGAGCGCGCATGTCCTGCACCAGACTGGCCGCAATATCGAGTCTCACCAGCGTATTATGGCTGACAAGCCAGCCGATGCTTTGCAGCAGTTCCCGTGCGGGGTGGCTTAGTGGCGTGGTCAGCCGCATGGAAACCGCACCATCGGGTGGGAGTGCTGTCATGGGCAGGGCTGCGTGGATGCGTAGCAGCAGGCTACGGAACGCCATGGCCTGAGGCTTGAGCAGGGGCGCGCAAAAGGCGAGCGTACCATGGAGCCGTATGGCCTGCCGCCGGAGCAGTGCGGCCTCTGCTGGGGGGAGGGCTGGGGGAGCGGACAGGGTGGCGACTCCACCATTTTCCATGACGGCATGCACAATGCCGCGCAGCAGGGGGTGCTCCGCCACAGCCTGTTCCGCCCGGAACAGGGGGGCAAGCGTGTGCTGCTGCAACGTGGCCATGAACTGTGTAAGCCGTTGGCGGATGCGGGCTTTATGGGCAGTTTCCAAAAACTCGGCATCGTCTATGTACACAACCGGGTGCAGAACCGAGGGGCCTTTGCGCAGATGGGCAATCTGCTCATCACGCCACAGGATGTGCCCTGTTTGCGGGTCTAGCGTAATTTCGCTTTCGGGGGCCTGTAAAAAGCGGGAGACAAGCCGTGGAATCTCGCTGCGTGCGGCACGCCGTGCGGCCTTGAGAATAAGGGCCTGATCGGAGCGGGCGGCCTGTGGGTCGGGGGTAAAGGCAAAGCCGCGCATATGCCCCACATCGTGCCCTTCCACGCGCACTTCGCCCGATTTGCTGATGGCACAGAGCAAAGGCGCACCATCGGCCTCCTCCAGCCTGCGGGCAAGACTGGCTGCGCGCCTGTCCACAAACCGGCTTGTCAGTCTTTCATGCAGGGCATCGGACAGCGCGTCTTCGAGCATGCGGGTGTGGCGCTGCCAGTGTGCGGCGTCTTCCACCCATTCGGGGTGGGCTGCAACGTAGGACCATGTGCGAATGCCCATCAGGCGGTGCATCAGGTCTTCTATCTCCCCCCCTGTCTGCTCCAGACTGGTAAGGCGGCTTTTGAGCCATGATGAGGGAAGCCGCCCATCTTTGGCCAGAATGGTAAAAAGCTGGCCACATAGGCGGATATGGCTGTCCAGCCCCAGTTTGCGAAAATCCGGGATCTGGCAGATTTCCCATAACAGGCGGGTGTGTTGGGGTGTTGTGGCTAGGGTGCGCACCGCAGGCGTTTGCATAAGCGCGCTAAGGGTCTGCATGTCGGACGCAGGCTCGGCCGGGCGCAGGCTGGGGTGTGGGGTCTTTTGGCACAGGCTGTCATACAGCGCTTGTGGGGAGGCAAAGCTGAGCTTGCTGCTGCGCCACCATAAAAAGGAGAGTGGTTCAAAATGGTGGGTTTCTATGGCTTCGGCCATGGTATCGGGCAGGGGAGGGCATTCCCCGGTGGTGCCAAAGGTGCCATCACGCGCACCCCGGCCCGCGCGGCCTGCAATCTGGGCAATTTCGGCAGCTGTCAGCATGCGGTGGCGTTGCCCGTCAAACTTGGACAGGCCAGCAAAGGCAACATGGTCGATATTCATGTTCAGCCCCATGCCAATGGCATCGGTTGCTACCAGATAATCCACCTCGCGGTTCTGGTAGAGGGCCACCTGCGCATTGCGGGTGCGGGGGGAGAGTTGCCCCATGACCACAGCGCACCCGCCACGTTTGCGCCGGATGAGTTCGGCAATGGTGTACACATCAGCCATGGAAAACGCGACAATGGCCGTGCGTGGTGGCAGGCGCGACAGGCGCGTATGCCCGGTATGGCTCAGGCAGGACAGGCGGGGCCGTGTTTCCACCTCCAGATCGCGGATCAGGGCCTTCATGAGCGGGGCAATGGTGTCCGCCCCAAGGAACAGGGTTTCGGACAGGCCACGGGCGTTAAGCAGGCGGTCGGTAAAAATATGGCCGCGCTCGGGGTCGGCGCAAAGCTGGATTTCATCCACGGCCACAAAGTCCACCGGGCGGTTGGTGGGCATGGCCTCAACCGTGCAGGAAAACCAGCGGGCCTGAGGGGGAATGATTTTTTCCTCCCCCGTAATCAGCGCCACTGAGCGCACACCCTTCAGGCGCACCATGCGGTCGTAGTTCTCCCGCGCAAGAAGCCGCAGGGGAAACCCGATGATGCCAGAAGAATGCGCCAGCATCCGCTCAAGTGCCAGATGCGTCTTGCCGGTATTGGTCGGGCCCAGAATAGCCCGGACGGGCGCGTGCTCCGCATGGGAGGCGGTGTACGCGGCAGGCGCCATCTGGCGGGTGGAAACCTTCATGCCGGACATGGTCGGATGCCCGGCTCCGAAAAGCAAGTCGGCAATGTGCATAACCTCCCCCGTTGCATGATGGAAAAGGGAGGCGCAGGGTGGCTGTAGAAGGAGGAATGCCATGCCTATTCATGATCTGGACTGCCTGAGTGTTGCACGCAGGCGGAAGACACTTTGCGCTGTCCATGCCGTGCGTGCCTGTGAGCGGGAGACGTGGGTGGCATTGGTGGGCGAACCCGCAGTGGCTTTTGCTGAAAGCTGTGGTTTTGCCGCCCAACCGGGCCGGCTTGCGCTGCTGCCCGGCCCCGATGGCAAGGTGCAGGCGTTGTTTGGCCTGCCCGACAGGGGCGTGCGGGACCCGTTTGTATTTGGCAAGCTGGCACTGGACCTGCCCGAAGGGGACTGGACCGTACACACACCTGATGATGTGGCGCGCGATGATGTTATTCTGGGCTTTTGTCTGGGGGCGTATCGTTACAGCCTGAAAACACAGGGCAAAGTCTGCGTACAGCCCCGGCTTGTGGTGACGGCGGGCGAACGCAAGGGCCTTGCGGCACAGATGGCCCGTGCGATCTGCTTTGCGCGCGACCTGATCAACACGCCTGCCAACCTGCTTGGCCCATCCGACCTTGCGCGTGAGGCCAGAGCTGCGCTGCGCCCACTGGGGGCTGATGTGGACATTATCAAGGGAGCAGCGCTGGATACGGCCTACCCCCTGCTGGCGCATGTCGGTAATGGCTCGGAGCGTGCCCCACGGGTGGTTCTGGCCCGGTGGAGCGGAACGCATGCGGGCAAGAATGCGCCTTTGATCTCACTCGTGGGCAAGGGCGTGTGTTTTGATAGCGGGGGCTACGACATTAAGCCCTCTGGCGGCATGCTACGCATGAAAAAAGATATGGGCGGAGCGGCTACCGTGCTGGCACTGGCCTATCTTGTTATGGCGCAGGATTTGCCTGTCAGGCTGGAGTTGCGGCTGGGCTGCGTGGAAAACAGTGTTTCCGGCCATGCCATGCGCCCGCTGGACGTTATTCGCAGCCGTGCGGGCCTGACGGTGGAAATTGGGAATACGGACGCCGAAGGACGGCTGGTCCTGAGCGATCTGTTGTATGAGGCAGGGGAGAGCGCGCCAGACCTGCTGGTGGATGTAGCAACCCTTACGGGGGCGGCCCGTGCAGCACTGGGGCCGGACCTGCCTGCCCTGTTCTGCAACAACGATTCCACGGCCATGCTGTTTGCCGAGGCCGCGGAGTATGAGGCGGACCCCCTGTGGCGTCTGCCGCTCTGGCAGGGGTATGCGGGCTGGTTGAAAAGCCCGGTGGCCGACCTGAACAACATTGCCTCCCGCCCCATGGCGGGGGCGATTACGGCGGGTTTGTTCTTGGAACATTTTGTAAAACCAGACCAGCGCTGGGTGCATGTCGATAGCTACGCATGGAATGATTCCAGCAGGCCGGGGCGGCCAGAAGGGGGAGATACCCCCGGAATTCGTGCACTTTTTCGTGTAATCCGTTCTCTTTGTGGAACGAATGACACGGAAATGACGTAAAGCTTATACAAGTTGGTCGAGCGTAATAATTTTTTGTGACAGTGCTTTAAATAATCGTTTCGGTGTCTATATAAAGCACAACAGATTCATTCCGGTTTGCATATGGGCCGGAACCACACAGCCGGGTAGGCCAAGGCTTTGGTCCCCGGCAGAACAAGGAAGTTGAACGTCATGGCACAGGCCGCAGAAAAGGCAGAGGATCTGGTCAAGACCCTGCGGGATACAGTTGTTGCACTGGTGCGTGGAGAAGGGCCGGACCTGTCCGCCCGTCAGCTTGCTGTGTTCCTGACCTGCTATCTGGATGAAAGCGGGCATACGGTGCGCGGTCTGGCGGCAAGCCTGAATGTGTCCAAGCCCGCCATCACCCGCGCGCTTGACCGCCTGACGGAGCTGGATCTGGCACGCCGCAAGGTGGACCCGCTGGACCGCCGCTCCGTTCTGGTGCAGCGCACCCCCAAAGGTGCGTCCTACCTGAAGGAAATCCGCTCCATTATGGGCACCACCGTGCGGGATGCAGGCCAGACCACGCAGCAGGAACCCAAAGTGGCGACCGTTCGCCGCCTGCGCCGCGTTGCGGCAGCCTGATCACCCCGTTTTATTGGGGGCGTAAAGCATAAAAGTTGTCCTGTGGTGGCCTGCGTACCATTGTTACCAATGGTTACAGTCCGCCGCAGGCAACTTTTTTGTATTGGGGGCGTTGTTTTCTTTACCCCTGTCAGATGTCTGGATCCGTTAGATGCTGGGCATCCTCCCTGACAGACCTGTAAAGGAAGCCTCCCCATGCGTTTTTCTTCTGTTGTTGCCGTAGCCGCTCTGGCTGTTTCTTTTGGTGCCGTCTCCGCCGCGCAGGCAGGAGATGCTCTGGGCACGCCCACGGCCAAACTGACCCTGACCGCCAAATCAGCCGATATCGGGGTGGGTTACACGTGGGGTGAGGGCAAACTGACCTATGGCGGCAAAACCCACGCTTTTTCCATTACCGGTGGTACTATTGCCGCCGTTGGTTTTTCCAAAATTGAAGGTACGGGCACGGTTTATAACCTGCACCGCCTGAAAGATTTTGATGGCACCTATGCCGCAGCCCATGGCGAGGCCACACTTGGTCAGGGATTGGGCGGTGCCGTTTTGGAAAACAAGAATGGCGTACGCATCAAAATCGAAACCATGTCGCAGGGGGCACGGCTTGCCGGGTCCGCGCAGGGGCTGACGCTGACCCTCAAATAAGGCTTTGGTGGGCGGTAGCCTACCATTTGCCAATAGGGTGTTGGCGTGTGCGCGCCACACCAAACAGGGTCCATGCCAGTTGGGGCAGTAGCAGCAGGCTAAACCCGCTGATGCTGCCCCAAACGCCTGATGTGGACGCAACAAGGCATGCCACAATGCCGCCCCACAGGGTCAGGCACCATTCCACGGCGGACACCACGGGTGTGGGCACCCCACTGCGGTGGACGACCTGATACAGGTGCCCCCTGTGTGCCTGCACCACAGAGTGGCCCACGTACCAGCGCCGGATAAGTGTTAACACCACATCATAGGCCAGAGGGAACAGCAGGGCGGGGCCAAGCAGCCAGCCGGTGGGCTGTGTTGTATGGCTGGCGGCATAGAGTGCTGCCGTCCCCCCCAGCAGGCCGCAGCCCTGACTACCAACATCACCCAGAAAAATTCTGGCATGGGGGAAGTTGAAAGGCAGAAAACCCAGCAGGCAACAGGCCAGCAGCAGGGCTGGCCATTGCAGTTCCGGCACCCCAAAAAATGGGGCGACAAGGGCACAGGCCATGGCAGCACAGGTCAGACAG
The DNA here is from genome assembly GCA_047719095.1 of Acetobacter sp. Lineage (GTDB taxonomy): Bacteria > Pseudomonadota > Alphaproteobacteria > Acetobacterales > Acetobacteraceae > Acetobacter. The sequence goes on along the minus strand of JBDNSL010000016.1, from coordinate 30,318 downwards.
CCCGCAATAAGCCCATTCAACCCGTCCATGAAGTTGACGGCGTTGGTTATAAAAACCAGCCAGCAAACAGACAGCCCAGCCCCCACCAGCGGTGTGGGCCAGTTCAGGCGTATGCCCCCCCCCACAACCATGCATGCGGCAACAGTTTGTGCGGCAAATTTAACGGCCGGGGGCCATTGGTACAGATCATCCAGCCATGAGACACCACATAAAAGCACCAGAGCGCAGGCCGCCATAAGACAGGGAAAAGAAAGAGCAGGTTGCCCGGCCAGAAGCTGCCCGGCGGGGTAAAAAACCCCAAAGGCCACCATAACCCCCACGCCCCCGCCTTTGGGGGTGGGGGTGGCATGCGCGCTGCGGTGGCCCGGGTGGTCCATGACCGCCAGCCCGATCATGCGGCGCACAATGGCTGCGCAGAGCGCTGTGGCACAGGGCAGGCAGAAAAACGCCAGAGCCGTGGAAAAAAAAGGCATGAAAGGGGCCATTGTCCGGTTAGGCTGCTTCTAGGATGTCAGGCGCTGGGCTATAGGTGCAATATTATGGTATCGCAACCTTGGCAGCCCCAGCATCACTATCCAAGATTTTGGCCGTTGAACAGGATTGCGGTCAACATCCTGCTCGATGGTACGCTTGCAGCGCTTGCGGCCCCTCTGGCCCGTTGGCTTGCGGCCCCGCAGGATGGTCTGCTCCATCCGTTGTGGTTTTTGGCCGGGGGAGGCATTTCGCTCGCAGTGAGCGGGATCCCGTTCAGGATGCCCCAGCAATACTGGCGTTTTTCGGGTGTTTCGGACCTGCTGGGTATTGCTGGCGCATCCGTTGCAAGTGCGTTGCTGTTTTGCGTGGGGCTGGTGTGGGCCGGGTTCTCTCTGCCTAGCCCGACATTTCCCATTATCTATGCGCTGGTCCTGCTGGTTCTGCTGGGTGGGTCGCGGGTGTCTCACCGGTTGGCGCACAGGCTTGCTGCACGGCGGGCAGACCGGCAACGCGTGGTGCTGATCGGAACCGCCACGGCTGCTGACCTCTACCTTATGGCGCTGGAGCGCAACCACGACATCAATATTCGTATTGTGGGTCTGGTGGGGCTGAAGCAGCAGGCAGGCCAGCGGATTCAGAACGTGCCAATTCTGGGTCATGTCAAAGAGATATCCGTTGTTCTTGAGCGGATGCACAAGGCAGACACCCTGCCCGAGGCTCTGGTGGTTACAGACCCCGCCTTTAAGGGGCAGGCGCTGAGCAAGGTGCTTGATGTTGCAGCAGAGTACGGGATTTCCGTGCTCAGAACCCCGGTGATGACAGACCTGACCCCGGCTGATCAGGTGCATTTGCGGCCTATCCCACTTGAGGATCTGCTGAACCGCCCGCAGGTGTCGCTCGACCTTGCAGGCATGGAGCGCCTGATTAAGGACCGTACGGTTATGGTTACGGGGGCTGGTGGCACCATTGGTTCGGAACTGGTGCGCCAGATAGCCCGGCTTGGGCCTGCCTGTATTGTTCTGCTTGACCATGGCGAGTTCGCACTCTGGCAGATAGACGTGGAACTGGCCGAGTGCGCGCCAGATATTGCGCGGCGGATGGTTGTGGCCGATGTGCGTGATCAGGAGCGGCTTAACGCGGTTATGGCGCAGTTCAGGCCCGAACTGGTGTTTCATGCCGCAGCCCTCAAGCATGTCCCCATTGTGGAGGCCAATCCGGCGGAGGGCATGCTCACCAACGTACATGGCACACGGGTGGTGGCCGATGCCGCATCCCGCCATGGCGCTGCGGCCATGGTTGTTATTTCCACCGACAAGGCGGTCAATCCATCCAGCCTGATGGGGGCCACAAAGCGGGCGGCGGAAATGTACTGTCAGGCGCTCGATGTTCAGGCCCGCTCTGTGGGGCGGGGTATGCGTTGCATTACGGTGCGGTTTGGCAATGTTCTGGGGTCTACCGGGTCTGTTGTGCCGCTGTTTCGGCGGCAGTTGGAGCGGGGGGGGCCTCTCACCGTGACCCACCCGCAGATGCGCCGTTATTTTATGACCGTGCCCGAGGCCGTGGGGCTTGTGTTGCAGGCCAGTGTGCGCGGCACGTCCGGTGTGGCGGCTACCGGCACGGATGACCTGCTCCGCCACGGCGGTATTTTTGTGCTGGATATGGGCGAGCCGGTTAAAATTGTGGATCTGGCACGCCAGATGGTGCGCCTTGCGGGCCTTAAACCGGACGAGGACGTGGCCATCCATTTTACTGGCCTGCGCGCGGGGGAAAAACTGTACGAGGAACTGTTCCACGGGCGCGAGGCCCCGGTGCCGACCGATGCGCCGGGCCTGTTCATGGCCACCCCCCGTGTGGTCGAGTTAGCGGATGTCAGCGCATGTGTTGACCAGATTACCACCTATGCCCGCAGTGGGGACGTGCAGGCTGCCCTGCAAACTCTAAGCTTGCTGGTGCCCGAGTTCGACCATAACCCCAATGGAGATGTGCGGGCCATGGCTCCGGCTGGTGCAAAATCCTCCGGTGCTGTAAGAAACGAGCAGATAAAGGCCGATGGTACGGAGCAGATGGCACCATGAGCAGTTTAGACAACAGGCCCATTGCATTTCTTGATCTTGCAGCCCAGCAGAAGCGGATGGAGCCAGCACTTCGCCAGCGGCTGGAGGCTGTTCTGGCCCATTGCCGCTTTGTTATGGGGCCAGAGGTTGCAGAGCTTGAGGGCCGTCTGGCGGCATGGGCTGGCGCGCGCGACTGTGTGGGGGTGTCCTCCGGCACGGACGCGCTCCAGATTGTCATGATGGCCGAAGGCATAGGCCGAGGCGATGCGGTGTTCCTGCCCGCGTTCACCTATACGGCCACTGCGGAAGTTCCTCTGCTGCTGGGGGCAACCCCTGTTTTTGTAGATGTGGATCCCGGAACCTTCCAGATTGACCCAGCCCACCTGCGCAGCCGTATTCAGGCCGTGCGGGCGGCAGGTAAGCTGCGGCCCCGCGCCATTGTGGGGGTGGACCTGTTTGGCCAGCCCGCGCCATGGCCGGAACTACGGGCGATTGCCGCGCAGGAAGATCTGTTTCTCATGGCCGATTGCGCACAGTCTTTTGGGGCGGAACTGGCGGGCAAACCCTTGGGGTGCGAGGCCACGGCAACAACCCTGTCCTTTTTCCCCTCCAAGCCCTTGGGCGGGTATGGAGATGGCGGCGCCATCCTAACCGACGATCCCGAGCGTGCGGCTCTGTACCGCTCCTTACGCACACACGGCGAAGGCACAACCCGTTACGAGGTCCTGCGTACAGGAATGAACGGTCGGCTGGACACCCTGCAGGCCGCAGTGCTGCTGGCCAAGCTGGATAGCTTCAAGGACGAACTGGCCCGGCGAGACGCCATAGCCGCGCAGTATGATGCAGGGCTTGGCGGGTGTGTGCAGGTGCCTGTGCGCGTGGCCGACAGCGTGAGTGCCTGGGCCATTTACGCCATATTGCTTGCCAGCACGGCCGAACGGGATGCGTTGCAGGCGCGGCTGAAGGAGCAGGGTGTGCCATCCGCCATTTATTACCCTCTGCCACTGCACAAACAGCCTGCCTACCGTGACCACCATGATGGGACAGCACTCCCTGTGTCCGAAGATCTGGCGCAGCGCATTCTGGCCCTGCCCATTCACCCGGAACTGACAGATAAAGACGTAGCGCGCGTGATTGCGGCCGTAACAGGGTAAGAAAGAGTAGTATGATGCGCAAAGAGACAGTGTTTATTATTGGTTTTCTGGTTGTAACCATTAGTACAACAGTTGCAATCTGGACTTTTGCATTGCCCAATTTCAAACCTGTTTCGTTTCCGCAGGTGGCCAGTGGCGTTATCGACGTAGGGCCAATGCACCACCAGCGCGCGTTGGCGGCGGATGAGGTGGCGGATGTCAACACGTGGCTTTCGGGGCATAAATCCGGCTGGGGGCCTTTAAGCCGGACGCCGCCTTCCTCTGGAGATTCGCACCTGCTGCTCAAGGATGCACAGGGCAAGGATGTGCTGACCCTAACCCTGTGGACAGGCATTAGTGCAGCGGACTGGAACTCAACAGTATTCGTGGAATCGCCCGATGGATCATGGGTCCGGTCGGAAGCCTTCTCCAACAAGGATTTCGCGCCACTGCGGATGATGGTTGACCGCTACCCTTTTAAACACTCCAGCTTTCCGTAAGCCTGTCTGCCTGATTTGCGCGGGCTGCAAAGTGTTGGGTCAGGTCAGGGGTTTGTACGCTACCAAAGGGCGCGGTGATGGGAAAAACGTATGGGGTTTCAGCGTTTTTCAAGGGCGCTCTCTGGAGTGGTAGCTAAAAGATCAGGGTATAACGCTCCCCGTTTTTGTTATTGCGCTGGGTGCCCTGTTGCCTAGCCCAGCATCAGGCTGCTTGGGGCGGGTTTTATCTGTTTCTGGGCTATATCGGACCATGATCTGGCACGGGCACGCAGCCGATTTTCATGTGTTCAGGAAGATTATTGCTGAATATTTAAAGATTTTTCCGAAAAATTGACCGGTATGGATATACTGCTTTTCCACGCGCCTCTCATTCTTTAAGTGTTGCACGGTGTAGTCTGAGAGAACCGCATGTCGCCTCCGTGCGTTGATGAAGAGTAGATGGTTGCGTGACAGTATTTTTGAATGAAGTCTTGATTGTTCCATAGAGAGAAAACCGCAAGGGTGTGATGAGTCGATCATTTATAAATTCAAGATATCTTGCTGTTTTTCTTGTTGTTGTTGCGTCATTTTCGGTCGCAGTTTTTCTTGATTCCCAGATTTTTGATGATGGCGACGTGTTTTTGCATGTTGCCGCAGGGCAATGGATTTTACAGCACCATGCCGTGCCCCATGTTGACCCTTTTTCCTACAGTTTTGCTGGAGCGCCTTGGGTAGCCCATGAGTGGCTGTCGGAAGTGCTGATGGCGCTTGCATATGGCGGGGCAGGCTGGGGGGGCGTGCGTGTTCTCATAGGTCTGGCCTATGCGCTGGCCATGGGGAGCATGGTTGTTTTTGTTGTGCAAAGAGGGGCCAGCATGCTGGCGGTCGGGCTTATATCGGTGTGCAGCCTTTCCCTGACCTTTCCCTTTCTGCTGGCCCGGCCGCACATTCTGGCGTTGCCCTGTTTTGTGCTCTGGAGCATCTGTCTGCTGCGCGCGCGCGAAAAAGGGAGCGCGCCTCCGCCGTGGCCAACCGCCTTGATCCTTCTGGTCTGGGCTAACCTGCATGGTAGTTTTGCAATCGGCATGCTGCTGATTTTCCCCTTTGCGCTCGAGGCGATTCTGGCGGAAAAACAGGCCCGCCTGCGTGCCGTAAAGGCATGGGGGGGATTTGTCGTGCTGGCCGGTGTGGCTATCTCCCTCACACCGAACGGCTGGCATGGCCTGCTTTTTCCCGTTCAGCTGGTGATGATGCCGCAACTTGAGGGGATACGGGAATGGGCACCAATGCCCATACGGTTGACCGAGCCTGGTGTGATGGCGGTGTGCGCTTTGGCGTATGTTGTGGTCACGCGGCGGCTGCAGATTCCTCCCATACGGTGGCTGCTCCTGATCGGCTTTATCTATCTAACTATCCGTCATATTCGGTATGAACTGTTGGCGGCGGTTTTTGTGCCTTTGATCGTGGCTGATCCCTTGGGGCAACTTGTGCCCGAGCAGCAGGGCATGCGGGTAATGTGGCGTGGCTCTGTTCTGCAATGGTGCGTGCTGGTGGCTGTTGTGGCAGGTTTAACAGAGCTGCGCGTGGTGTTCCCATATATGCTTGAAAATGGCCCCGTAACACCAGTTCTGGCTTTGGCGCATGTTCCGGCAGAGTTGCGAAAACAGCCGGTTTTGAATTCCTACGGAATGGGGGGGATTCTGATCATGGAGGGCACACCACCGATTATTGATGGTCGGGCAGACATGTATGGTCATGCTTTTATGAAGGAGCATGATGCCGTGATGGCTGGTGATAAAGCCATGTTACAGGCATGGTCCACGGAGTTTGGTTTGAGGTGGGCCATCCTTCGGCCAACAGAAATGCTGGTGAATGTGCTCGATTCCGACCCGCAATGGACAAGGCTCTACACAGATCGGTATGCCATTGTGTATGTGAAAGAAAAAACACCTGCTCCCGGTCTATAGTTGAGAATCATTTCAGATATTTAAACAGGGTTGATTGGGAATCGGTACGTATTTCCTATATGGAACAGTTAGGCTCCCTTGAGTCATGGTCTTGGAATAAAGAATAAATGTTAGTCAGATATTCTTTTTTTGCATCGGGGAGACTGCATAAACTGTGCATGTAAAGATGTCAGTTTTGTGGACGATGCATGCAAAAAAAATTTATGGTTAAATATACTTAACCATGATTGATTATTGCTGAGAGACTAATTACATTTGTCAGTAAGGAGGAGGCAAGCTCCAGTAAGTTTGCCCAGAAAGGAGTGATTGCAATGAAAATGCTCAAAAATGGTTTTGCACGTTGCGCGCGTTTGTTCGCGGGTGACCGCAAGGGCGTTACGGCTCTTGAATATGGCCTGATCGCTGCATTGATCGCAGGCGTGATTATCACGGGCGTTACGGCTCTTGGTAACAACGTAAACGAAAAGTTTGGCAACCTTGCTACGAAAATTTCAAGCAGCTAATACCAAGTGCTAGCTTGTATTGGGTAATCTGATTTAGGTTTGTGTCAGATTGAATAAGGGGTGACGGTGTCGATGTTTTTTTTGGCACTTTCACTCCTTTTTTTTTCTATTTTAACCGATGTCCGCGCGCGTGAAATACCCGATTGGATCTCTCTTGTTTTTCTGCTTATGGGGCTGCTTCGGCTCCCCTATTGTGGGTGGGGATCGCTCGTTGGGATGTGCGTGATTTTTGGCGGTGCTTTCGGGCTTTGGCTGGCTGGTTTTATGGGCGGGGGAGATGTAAAGCTTATAGCGTCTTCTTCTTTGCTGTTTCCGCCGCTATGGCAGGTAAGATATATTTTGGATATTGCGATTGTAGGCGGTTTTCTGGCAATTCTGTATCTGGTTTTACGGAAGGTGGTCTCTGTGCCTGCAACACCCCTGTATGGGCGCGCCCTGCGGATTGAGTGCTGGAGAATACGTAAGGGCTTTGCCCTGCCGTATGCAATTGCCATAGCTGGCGGGTTTGTCGTGACTGCTGTGCAGGGTGGGTTTTTATGAATCCTCGGGTGTTGTTGATCGCGTTTTTGGCCATCGGCGTGCTTGGTGGGGTGCTGTTTTATCGTGTTTTAACGCGCCCGGTTGAAAAGCCCCATGGCCCCCCTCCCATTAAGATGGAACGCGTGATGGTTGCCACGCGCACGATCAATGTTGGGGGCTTCGTCCGGAGGGGTAGTAATATTGCAGCCAAGTCTCTCCCCGCTTCAGAAGTGCCTGTGGATGCCGTGAAGGATGCCGCAGAAGAGCTTGTGGGGGTGAATGGCGCTGTTATGCTGGAAAAAATTTCCAGCGGTGCCGTTTTGCGTTTGTCGCAGATTGTGCGGGAGGGGTCTCCCGGGTTTCTGTCGGCGGCTCTCAGTCCGGATATGCGTGCTGTCAGTGTGCAGGTCACAGATGTGAGCAGTGTTGGCGGATTGGTGCAGCCGGGTGACCGGGTAGACCTTATTCTCACGCAGACTCTGCGGTCGCCCACGGGGGAACAGTCTGTGAGTGCGCGAGGACTTGCGTCCAATTTGCGGGTTGTTGGCGTAAACCAGAGGCTTTTACCAAAAGATATTCTGTCCTCTCCATCCTCTAAAACCAACGGATCAAGCAACGCAAACGAAACTCCCCCGACAACAGTCACATTGGAAGTGACTGCAGAGCAGGCTGTGAGCATTAATGTTGCGGCCGATATGGGGAGTATCTCCCTTGCTATTCGGTCTTCTCAGGGGGATGATAGTAAGATTACGTCTATTGTTGAAGGCAAGCAGATTGGTGGGGCTGCGACTGTCAATGAGACTAAAGCAACGGTCCGAGTCTATAACGGTGCAGCAGGCGCTCTAAATGTACAATTTTAAAAAAGTCGCCCTGTCTGTGTCTCTGGCCGTTGCAGTGTGTGCGGGCTCGGATCTGCTCGTCATGCGCTCATCAGCCCACGGAGCGGAGACGGCAGAGTTGTCCCGCTCGGAGATCGTGCTGGCAAATGGTGCCGGGCGTGTTGTCAAGCTGCCCGCAAATGCCGCCAGCCTGTTCTCTGCCGACCCAAAAGTGGCCGAAGTCCGTCCTGCCAGCCCTCGCAGCTTTTTTATATTCGGTGTGGGGGCTGGGAATACAACTGTAGAGGCCACCAATACCGAAGGCGATGTTATCGCGCGGTATATCGTGCATATTGTTGCATCAAATTATAATGCCGCTCTGTTAAAGCAGAAATATGGGGCAACCACTCCTGATGTGTCCCTTGTTCCCTTGCCTGATGGTATGGGCATAGAGGGACAGGCCCCAGACCCGCAGACAGCCCAGAAGCTGGTTGACCATGCCAAGTCCCTTGCGGGCAAGGACGGGTACGTGGCTGATTACATGACCGTCCCTGGCTCCATTCAGGTTAACCTGCGGGTGCGTATTGTGGAGATGGACAGAGCTCTCGTGCGTGAATTGGGGGTGGAGTGGAAGAACGTTAATGCCCTTGGCACGTCCGTTGCCATGACAGCCGCAACACAAAGCCCACTTGCCGCAGCAGCAACCTTGCAAAGCAGTGTTGGTATTGCGTCAAGGTTTCGTGCCGCAGGCACTCAGGTTACAATGGAAACGGTTATAGATGCGTTGGCGCAGGATGGTCTGGTGCGCAGCCTGGCCGAACCAAACCTGACGGCCATCAGTGGCCAGCCCGCCAGCTTTCTGGTGGGTGGGGAATATCCAATCCCCACGTCCAGCTATGGTGGAAGCAGCAACGTACAATTCAAACAGTATGGTGTGTCCTTGGGGTTTGTCCCGACTGTTCTGGCTGATGGGCGTATTAACCTGCATGTGCGTCCCGAGGTCAGCGCCCTTTCCAGTGATGGTGCTGTGACGTACCAGAGTGGTTCAAACTCCATGCAAATTCCCGCCATTACCGTGCGTCGGGCGGATACCGTGGTTGAATTGGGGAGCGGGCAGAGTTTTATTATTGCCGGACTTTTGTCAGATAGCACGAAAATCAACACCACAGGTTTGCCGTGGTTGGGGGATATCCCCATTCTGGGTGCGCTTTTTAAATCCAGTAGTTTTCAGAAAAACGAATCCGAACTTGTCATTATTGTCACACCGTATCTGGTTAATCCGGTCGATAATATCGGTGCATTACACACGCCAGACGAAGGCTGGGTTGCCCCAACCGATCTGGAGCGTGTTTTTCTGATGCGCCAGAGTGGCACAGACGTCAGAAAAAAGCGTTCGTGGCAGAAAATGGATACTGGCGATGCTGGTTTTATGGTGGAGTAGAGGGCATGGTCCAGTCTGTAAATTTTGCCAAAAGTACTCTTCGGCTTCTTTGCCTGTCCAGCGTGACCGCTGCGCTGGCGGGGTGCGCGAACGGGGATCCCCTTCAGCAGCCATACACATGGCGTCCGCTGCATGTGTATGATGCCAATATAGAGGCACAGGTCGAACGTAAGTCGGACCTGATTTCCGGTCGGCACCTTGGCCCCAGTGATGGGCACGAAGCGGCTGATGCCGTGCAACGGTGGAGAGATGGCAAGGTCCGTCAGATACCCGATACCGATTTGGCCCAACTCCAGACGAATGGTTCAGGGAGTGGTTCTGGCTCTGGTGGGTCGGGGAACTAGCAGCAGTGTCTGAAACACGGGTTCAAAACCCCAACAAGCCCGAAACGAACGAGAGTAAAATCCGTGTTCTTGCACTTGTACAAAGTGCAGAAACGGAAAGCATGTTCATCGATTTCATCCATAGCGTCTGTCCAGATGAGGGCGAAGTGCTGCGCATGTCGCTTGAGCACTCTTTGGACTATTTGGAAAAAAACGAAGCTCCACCCTACGTTATTGTCGATATTGGTGGCTCACCAGACCCGATTGCCAGTGTGCGCGACATTACGGGTATTGTTCCCCCCAGTGTCACTCTCCTGATTGTGGGAGACAGGCAGGATGTCGATTTTTACCGTGCCATTACACATGGTTTTGGTGTTTCGGAATATCTGTACCATCCGCTTGTTCAGAATCTTGTTGTCCGTTTTTTTGGGGGGATTATCCTCCACGGTCAAAAGTTTCGGTCTGCGGCCAATGGTGGCAGTTTTGTCCTGATAACCGGTGTGCGTGATGGTGTTGGCGTTTCAACCCTTCTGGCTAATCTGGGGTGGTGTGTTGCTGAGGAACTGAAGCGGCATACGCTGCTGATTGATTTCAACTTGCAGGCCAGCAAACTCGGTATTTTATTAAATACGGATAATAACAGTGGCTTACAGGCGGTTTTGGAATCTCCAGATCGTATGGATGGCCTGTTAATTGAGCGGAGCACGCAAAATATATCGGAACGCCTTCACCTGCTGGCGGCTGTGGGGGCTATTCTCAATCGGCCACGGATTGCGCCATCAACGTCCAAGGCATTGATCGAATTTGTCCGTACGAAGTTTCATTTTATTATGGCTGAATCCAACTGGCGCGATGGAGACATGTACCTCGCGCTACTTGAAGAAGCCCAGCAGCTTATTTTTGTATTGGACCCGACCCTTATTTCAATCCGGGATACACTGCGTGCAATGGCGGCCCTGCCACAGGGAGCACTGCCAACACGACCAATTTTTGTGCTGAACAGTTATGGTCGCCCAGGAACACTGTCCATGGACGAGGTGTGCAAAAGCCTTAACCTGCAACCTGATGTGGTCATCCCTTACATGCCCAAGGAGTTTGGCGAGGCAGAAATTAATGGCCAGCCTTTGGTCGCCAGCAACAAGCAGTTTTATAATGTCATTCTGCAACTCGCTCAGACGGGGCTTTCGGTGCATATCCCGGGGCAGCGGGACCAGAGTGGCTGGCGTAGCCGGATTGCAGCATTATTTTCTAAATTTAAACGGAATTGAATAAATGGCGAATGACACCGAAGGAGAGAGAGCCAGTCGGCTAAAACGCCTCCAGATTCTGCAAACGCCTGCCACAACAAGGGTCGAGCAACTTCCGGTTATTCCTGAAGAGGTTGTTGAGCCAGAGCCAGCAGAGCAAGCCCTGACGCATGATCAGTGGCTGATGCTGCGCAGTTCCTGCCTGACACAGCTTGACCCCGCATTGATTTTGCCCCTGTCTGCCGAGCAACTGTCTGGTGCAATCGAGCGTGTTGTTGATCAGGTTGCCACTGACCAGCGCATTCATTTGAATTTGCGTGAACAAAAAGAAATTACGTCCGAACTTGTTAATGATATCAAAGGGCTGGGTCCGATCCAGCCCCTTTTGGAAGATGATTCCATCAATGATATTCTGATTAACGGCGCCAACAGGATTTTTGTTGAACGTAAAGGGAAAGTTGTTCTCACCCCGGTCAGGTTTCGTGATCAGCGGCATTTGATGGCTGTCTGCCAAAGAATTGCAACAGATATGGGGCGGCGTGTGGACGAGTCCAGCCCCATGGTTGATGCCCGGCTTAAAGACGGGTCGCGTGTGAATATTGTTTTTCCGCCATTGGCGCTGGATGGCCCTTACGTCTCTATCCGAAAATTTGCAAAGCAGAGAATAGATTTTACAAAAATGGTTGAGTCCGGGTCTTGCTCTGCAAGTCTGGCCAAAATTTTGGAAATTGCCGCGCGGATTAGGCTCAACATTATTGTGTCCGGTGGCACGGGCTCGGGCAAGACAACCCTGCTGAATGCGCTTTCCAACTTCATTGATTTTGGAGAACGGGTTATTACCGTGGAAGATGCAGCGGAACTGCAATTACAGCAGCCCCACGTGGTACGGATGGAAACACGCCCGGCTTCTTTGGAAGGGCGGGGGGAAGTTTCCCAGAGAGATCTGGTCAGAAACGCTTTGCGTATGCGCCCGGACCGCATCATTATTGGTGAGGTCCGCTCTGCTGAAGCGTTTGATATGCTTCAGGCCATGAACACCGGGCATGATGGCAGCATGTCCACCATTCACTCCAATAACGCCAAAGATGCCATCACACGTATTGAAAACATGGTGCAGATGGGCAGCATGTCACTGCCGCTATCGGCAATTAGAACCCAGATTGTTGGAGCGGTGGACCTGATTGTGCAGATCGGCCGCCAGCGCGATGGGGTGCGTCGTATTGTTCAGGTGAGTGATGTTGCCGGTCTGGAAAATGATGTTGTGGTTATGAACGATATCTTCCGTCTTGCGTTTGATGGTGAAGACGAAAATGGCAACCTGAAAACGCACTATAATGTTTCAGGAACGCGGCCAAGTTTTTTTGAAAAACTACAATATTGCGATATGGCGCGACTGTGGAACTCTGCTCTCTCTGAGGCTAGACTATGAATTCCATCCAAGTATTTGGAGGTCTTTTTTTTCTATTCTGGCTGGGTGGCGGCCTCTATATATATTATGTAACGCAGTCTCAGGAAAAAAGAATTCTGCGTATCCGGCAGACGCTGTCATCTTACGTCAAGCTTCCTAAAAAAGAGGAAGAAATAAGTGTTTATGTTTTTTCGAACAAAATAAACTCTGTTATTCATTACTTTTTATACAAAATACTCAATTATAAATCTGCAGAATCATCCATTAAAAATAATAGGGCTGTGTTTGCTATATCTTTTTTTATTCTGTCTATGGGTTTTGTTTTTATCGTTTACATAGATAAATTTATTTTATTCGCGATCTGGCCATTCGTGTGGCTCTTTCTGTTTCGTTTTTTTTATACATGGGTCGGTAAAAAATACCTGCAAAAGCTTTATAATCAGTTGCCCGAAACAATTGGGATGCTTGTGCGTGATTTGCGGGTGGGTATGCCGCTGTCACGTGCAGTGCAGCTGGTGAGCAACGAAGCAAGTGAACCGACCGCATCGGAGTTTCGCAAGGTTATGCAGGATGTTGCCGTTGGGGCCAGCATACCCGGAGCATTTACAACGTTAAGCGATCGGATTGATCTGGAAGAGTATAAGCTTGTCTCCATTGTTGTGAATTTACAGGCGGAAAGTGGAGGCACAATGGCGGATATTATGGCCAGCCTTGAGAAAACTCTACGAAACCGGATGGAAATTCGTAAAAAGGCGCTTGCGGCCTCCAGCGAAGCAAAGATGACAAGTTATATTCTCTTGGGCCTGCCCATTGCTGTTGGAGTTTTTTTACAGTTCGGAAACCCGCATTATTTTGATAAGGTCCTATATACGCCAAATGGGAATATAGTTTTGGCTCTGGCAGTTGGGTTGTGGTTTGCTGGCCTGATTTCCATTAAGGTTCTCATCAGTAAAGTTCTTGGGCAATAAAGTGATTTTGCAAATTACAATAGGTATTGTTTTGTTTTTATCCCTAGGGGTTCTGGGGGTATTGTACAATAACAGTGCAAAAAAATTCAATTACAGGAAAGGTCGCATAAAAAAAGTATGCGAGAGTGCTGTAAAAGTTAAAAAAGAAGACGGCGAGTTCAATATTTATAAGATTTTGTCTAAAGTTGGTCAGGCTATTGTGCAAGCCAATGTTATACCGAAGAAAACTGTTGATGAAATTTTGCAAAATATTTCTAAAAATGCAGAATTCAATAAAAATGTATTTTTTATTTTCATAGCCTCCAAGGTCATATTTTTTACTATTGGTCTGTCTATAGGCATTTATCTGTTTTTTTTCAGATCAGGGGGGGGAATGTCTCATATTCTGCTGCCTATGGCCTTGCCGATTCTGGGTGTCATGTTACCCGATCTTATTTTGAGTATAATGCATAAAAAATACTTGGCCGGTGTGGAAAAAGGCATGCCACAAGCGCTTGATCTGCTGATTATTTGTGCAGAATCAGGTATGCCAGTGGAAGTAAGCATGATTCGCATAGCCCGGGACATGCAGAAACTGAACAAGGATGTGGCCAACGAATTTCGTCTGACAGTGCAGGATATGCAAATGACCTCCGATCGTTATGAGGTGTTCCGGCAGCTGGCCAGAAGAACCGGACTGTCGGTTATGAAGCAGCTTTCCTCCATCCTGATTCAGTCGCTTGAGACAGGCACGCCCTTGTCGGATGCTTTCAGAACCCTGTCTGAAGATATCAAGCAGGATCAAATGCTAAGGTATCAGACACGTGCTGCACAGCTTCCGGTTTTTATGACATTACCAATGATCGTGCTAATTCTGCCAGTTCTGTTTATTGTGGTATTGGGGCCCGTTGCGGTACAATTTATGGAATAATGCTGTAACGACGCAGTCTGGAGAGCCGATATGTCTACTATTTTGCGTTCGCGGGCGGGGTTGATCGCAGGTTTGCTCGTGATTCTGGGCGGCTGTTCGGCTGACCGGAAGGGAGAGCAGAAAGACCTGAAAACCGCGAATGTTGAAATGGACAATGGTGCCCCCATGGCAGCCCTCAAACTGCTTCAGCACCGTGTGCAGTCACATCCAGAGGATATCCCCACTCTTCTTGCCCTTGGGCGTGCCAATGCTGATCTGGGGCGGTACCAGCCTGCCATTCTGTTTTACAAGGATGTGCTGGCCAAGGACCATAACTCTGTAGAAGCCATGAAAGGGCTGGCCAGAATAGACCTGCGCCTTATGCCCGAACGCGCCTTGATCCGGCTACAGGACATGGCCAAGAAATTCCCCCATGACCCACAAATATGGACGGATCTGGGTATTGCCTATGATTACGCTGGCCAACATAAGCAGGCTCAGGCAGCATACTATACTGCCATGAAGCTTGACCCGTTGCTGATTGCAGCACAAAGCAACCTTGGTTTTTCCTATGCTTTGAATGGTCAGTACGATTCAGCCATGTTTATGCTTTCCCCTTTGGCGACATCGGCGGACGCGACTCCAAAAATTCGTGCGAATCTGGCCTATGCGCAGTTCATGTCTGGCAATGTTGCTGCCGCACGCCAGACGTTACAGCATGATATGTCTCTCGCACGGGCGGAAAAGGTTTTAGACAGTTACCGTCAGTTGGGTCTTAAGCATGGGTCGCTTTAAATCTGACAGAAAAGGGGTTGCTGCGCTGGAGGCTGCACTTGCTCTTCCGGTCTGCCTTATTATGTTTTTTGTTATTTTAGAGACTGGATGGCAGGTTATGACATCCTTTGTCTTTCAAAACGGTGTGCAGAATGCCGCCCGTTTTTTGGAGACAGGTTACACGAATGACGGACAGAACAATTCCGGGTCATCCTGTGTTCCATTGCAGGACTTTTTGCAGACTTTGGTAAGCGATGAATCCTCTGGGCTGGTTGTCGGGACGAATGTTACCATACAGTCCTTGGGTGCAGGGCCGTCGGCAGCCAATACGGTTATTTATCAGTTCAGTTATAAACAGCCGTTTTTAACATCCCTTGCTTCCATGATAGCGAACAGCACGGGGTGGACACATACGGAAAAGGTTTTGGTGCATGATGAACAGAGTCAAAGCTGCCCGGCTTCGTCGTAAACAGAATAAGGGCAGTGTTGTTATTGAGGCGGCACTGTTCTTTATTGTTGCTGCGGCTCTGTTAACGGGTTTTATTAATTTTGGATATCAGATCACTGAATATTATCAGGTCAATGCATTAACGGACCATGTGGGGCAGATTGTTGCCCGGGCGGACACAGTATCATCCAGTAGTATTCAGGCAATTCTGGATGATACGCAGGCATCTGAGGCTACATCGCTGGGGAATGCCACTTTGTGTGTTACGGTTACAGCAAAGAACAGTGCCACTCTTACCGTTCCTGCTGCCTGTGGGTGCTCTCCAGCGGCAAGTGCAGCAACATCATCCCTTCAGAGTGCTGCGGCAAATACGACCGTTGTTTTGGTTAATGGGTGCTTAGGCAAGTTTCAAAGCTCTTCCATTTTTGTCAGTTCTGCAAAAATAGGGCAGTAAACCAGCCTTTTACGCAGGCTTAGTGGACAGTGAGCGTCCCGCCATTTTGAACCGCGATGGCAATTTTATTTTGCGCGGTTTGTAATGACCCGGCTGAATGGTCCAGAAGGTTGATAACAATGGAACTCCCTGTTCCATTTACAACGCCACCAATTGCGTTATTAATCTGATAAGCATTGACGTTGTTAATAACAATAGTGCTCTTTCCGCTGGCATTAAGAGTAAGGCCGCTTATGCCCTGATTGTTGCTGGATAGAGAAAAAGCTCCACCATTGGTGGCAGTTACGGCCAAATTATTTATTGATGTGTCGCCGTTAAAGTTTGTAACGGTATTGGCCCCATCCACAGAAATGGATGAGCTATTTATTACAGTGTAATTGTTCAGATTGAATGTGCTTGCCCCACTAAAGTCCATTTCTGTTGAATTGATGTTGGAGGTAGCATTGGGCACCGTTACCTTGGAGCCTTTTTCAACAATAAATTTTGCATTATTGCTTTGTATATAGCTGAGGCTGGACTGTGTATTATTAAGGTCGAGCGTAGCACTGTTTAGGACCAAAGGACTTCCGATATTAAAAGTGCTATTGATGACACTTGCACTAGAAGAATTTAAAGTAAAAGAATTGCCCCCTTGACTAAGGGTAACAGTGGAATCGGAGATAGAGGCACTGGAGTTGTTTATATTAATATATCGCTCATACAGTGATGACCCACCACTAACGATAAGGCCTGGCGCATTGCCATTAATATCTATGTGCGGGTCCTGATAACCCTGACAGCCCAACACACCGCCATTTATAACGTTGATTGTAGCACCGTTAGCATTAATGCCATTGTCGCAAAAATGGCCATTTTGGCCGACAGTCAAAGCTGTGCCGCTCTTTAACTGGAATGTTGGACTGCTAAAATACAGGTATAAATCCGTAACGACTGTTGTGCCGTAATTAATGCTCCCTGCGCTGTCAAAATAAGCCTTATTACACTGTGAGCAGGTATTCCCCGAGGTGTCGACTGTGCTGCCGCTCAGGTTTGCATTTGTATTGATAAGAAATTGACTGTCCTTATTGTTAAAGGACTCGCAGTCACTTCCCAGAGAGTTGTTTTTGATGCTGCTCTGGCAGACTGGCCCTGTCACAGAGACCGTTGTTCCTGAAGATGATGACTGGTCGACACTCAAATTAGCGTAGCCAACACACTGAGATGAAGACGTTATTGCCGTACTGCCATAGCAGTAGAGTGCAATCCACTCGGACGCGTTTGTGTTGGTGTTTTCCAGATCTGCATACCCAGTGGCCGTTACACTTGGTGGCGCAAATCCAATTGTTTTGTTGATGTTGATTGTTGCCGTAACTACAATTTTTTTTGTTGTGTCATCATAGTGGCAACTGACAAGCGTTGGAGTGGAAGTGCTCAAAAAGCCATTGCTTGTAATGTTGGCGGTCAGGGCGGCGTTCATGGTGTCTACCGACTGGCACGCTGTTTCTGGCGTTGCTTGGGCAGCATTAACCTGTGCGACCAGTGCGGCGGAGTCCACCGCAGTCTGGAGGCGTTGTTTGATAATGTAGGCACGGCCAAGGTCCAAGGCACCGCTGGCAAGGAGCAGAAGCACAGGCAAGGCAATTGCCGCGACAACGGCGATAACACCTTTGGAGTCGATGCGCCTTATCATACCCGTGCGTGCCCTTTATTCTGTATTCAGCATGCCATCAAATATTGTCTGTCTGACTGGTCGCTGAATACCCTGTTTTGTTTAAATACTGTGCTGACAATATAATTTTATCAGGCCGGTCGGTCTGTCGCATCAAAGCGGAAAGGCTCGCCTGCGGCTTTGTCCGCCAGTGTTCCATCCCACATGACCTGTTGTCCACGAATAATGGTGCCTATGGGCTTGCCGGTCAATGTTTCGCCCGTAAAGGGTGACCACCCACAGCGCGATGCCAGCCAGTCCTGCTCAATTGTCCAGCGGGCCTTAAGGTCCACAATGGTAAAATCCGCATCATACCCGACCGCAATGCGGCCTTTGCGCACCAGACCAAACAGGCGCTGGGGGCCGGCCGATGTCAGGTCCACCAGTCGGCGCAGGGTCAGGCGGTGGTGGGCTACGTGGTTGAGCATAAGGGGCAGGAGGGTCTGCACGCCCGGCATGCCCGAGGGGGATGCGGGGTAGGGTTTGTTTTTGTTGGCCAGACTATGGGGGGCATGGTCCGAACCAATAACGTCGGGCATGCCCTGCGTGACCCAGTGCCACAGCCCGTCCCGGTGGGCACCTGAGCGGATGGGGGGATTCATCTGGGCAAATGTGCCAAGGCGGGGGTAGGCTTCCTCGGCCGCAAGGGTCAGGTGCTGGGGGGTTAGCTCACAGGTTGCAATATCGCGGTGCTGGGCAATCAGCTCCAGTTCCGCTGGGGTTGTAATGTGCAGGATATGCACGCGCCGCCCGGTTTTGCGGGCCAGATGCAACACGCGTTTGGTTGCGCGCAATGCTGTCTCATCATCACGCCAGACGGGGTGGGAGGCGGGGTCGCCCTCCACGCGTTCGCCCATGCGTTCGATCAGTCGGGCTTCATCCTCGGCGTGGATCGCAACACGGCGCTGGCCAGAGCGCAGGACGCGCTCAAGCATGGCATCGTCAGAGACCAGAAGGTTGCCGGTGGAAGACCCCATGAACACCTTGATGCCCGCAGTGCCGGGCAGTTTTTCCAGCTCTCCGCACAGGTCGGCATTGTCGGATGTGGCGCCTACGTAAAAGGCGTGGTCGCACCACATGCGGCCTTTGGCGCGGGCCAGCTTGTCGGCCACCGCTTCGGGCGTGGAGGTGGTGGGTTTGGTGTTTGGCATTTCAAAAACGCCGGTCACACCACCCAGAACGGCGGAACGGCTGCCTGTTTCCAGGTCCTCGTATTCCACGGCGCCGGGTTCGCGAAAATGGACCTGTGTATCAATCACGCCGGGCAGAATGGTCAGGCCTGTGCAGTCCACCACCCGTGCGGCATCTGCCGCACCGCCAATGGCGCTGATCTGGCCATTGCGGACATAAACCGTGGTTTCCACCGTGCCATCGGGGAGCACGACGGAGCCGTTTTTGAGTGCCAGATCATGGGACATCTGCGGAGCGCTCTGTACGGGGGTGGCCATGGGCGTTGTCCTTACTTGTCAGCTTTTGGGGTGGTGCGCGTGCGGGTGCGCATGGTCACCAATTCTTCGGCCGAGGTGGGGTGGATGCCAATGGTACGGTCAAAGTCGGCCTTGGTCAGCCCGGCTGTTACGGCAATGGCAACGGCTTGCAGCATCTCGGGTGCTTCGTCACCCAGAATATGCACGCCCACAACTTTCTGGCTTGTCTTGTCCACAACCAGCTTCATCACCGTTTTGCGCACGCGGCCAGCCAGCGTGTAGCGCATGGGGTTAAAGCGGGTCAGGTAAATATCCACAGCACCGTGTTGTGCTGCTTCTTCCTCCGTCAGCCCGACTGTTGCCAGAGGGGGCGAGAAAAAGACGGCTTTGGGGGTGGTCGCGTAGCACCACTGGCGTGGTGGGGCCTTGCCATACAGGCGGTCCGCCAGATTATGGCCCTCTGCAATGGCAACAGGGGTCAGGTTGATACGGTCGGTTACGTCCCCAATGGCGTAAATGCCCGGATGAGTGGTCTGGCTGTTGGCATCAACCTGAATGCGGCCATTATCCACTGTGGTAACGGAGGTGTTGCCAAGCCCCAGTGCATCAATTTTGGGGCGGCGGCCTGTCGCCATAAAAATGCAGTCCGCGTGCAGGGTCTGCCCGTTATCCAGTGTCAGCACCAGTTCGGTGCCGTTTTGGGTAATCTGGGTGGGGTTGGTGTGGCGGTGCTGGGTAATGCCGCGTGCCTCTATGGCCTCAGCCAGAGCGGTGCGCATTTCCGGGTCAAAGCCGCGCAGGGGCAGGTCCCGGCGGTAAACAAGGTCCACCTTGGAGCCAAGGCCTGCAAAAATACCGGCAAATTCAACGCCAATATACCCGCTACCAAGCATGACAACCCGCTGTGGGCGCTGGGGCAGGGCAAAGGCCTGATCGGAGGTAATGGCCAGCTCGGCCCCCGGAATATCCAGCTTGGTGGGGGTGGAGCCGGTGGCAATAACAATGCGCTCGGCAGTGATTGTCCGGGGCTGTTCGGCAGGGGCCAGCGGGGAGGGGGTAATACGCAGTGTATGCCCGTCCACGAACTGGGCATGGCCGGTAAAGAGGGCAATGCCCGCTTTTTCCAGCATGGAGACGTAAATGCCGTTCAGGCGCGTAATTTCGCGGTCCTGTGCTGCTATCAGGGCGGGCCAGTCATGCGTGCCCGCTGTGGTGGACCAGCCAAAGCCGTGGCTGTCTTCCACCATGGCGGCGTAGTCGCTGGCCATGACCATAAGCTTTTTGGGCACACAGCCAAGATTGACGCATGTGCCACCCCAGTGGCGGCTTTCCACTATGCCCACGCGGGCGCCATGGCCTGCGGCAATGCGGGCGCAGCGCACACCGCCGGAGCCTGCTCCTATGACCAGAAGATCAAAGTCATACGTCATGGGGCAGGGTTCCTTTGGTGCTGGGCTGAGGGGTCTTTTACAGTAAGGTGGGACTACCTTTACCGTTCGGCAAATGCTTTTTCCACCACGTAAGCACCGGGGGTGGACATGTTGCCTTCATCAAACCCGCGGGCCTGAAGCAGGGCTTCCGTATCGGCCAGCATTTCGGGCGAACCGCAGATCATCACGCGGTCATGCTCGGGGTCGAGGGCGGGGATGTTCAGATCGGTAAAGATCTTGCCGCTTTCGATCAGCTTGGTAATGCGGTCGGTGACAGCAAAGTCCTCACGCGTGACGGCGGGGTAGTAGAGCAGCTTGCCGGTAATGTCTTCACCAAGGAACTCGTGCTTGGGCAGTTCGTGGCGGATGTGGTTGGCATAAGCCAGCTCGCCCGAAATACGCACGGTGTGGCTCAGAATCACGTGGTCGTAGCGCTCATAGCATTCGGGGTCTTTGATCAGGCTCATGAAGGGGGCCAGACCAGTGCCGGTGGACAGGAAATACAGGTTACGGCCGGGGCGCAGGTTGTCCAGCAGCAAGGTGCCGGTGGGCTTGCGACCGATCAGAACCGTGTCGCCCACTTTAACGTGGCGCAGGCGCGAGGTCAGCGGGCCATCGGGCACGGCAATGGAGAGGAACTCCATTTCGTCCGCATAATTGGGGGAGGCAATGGAGTAGGCACGCAGCAGGGGCTTGCCGTCCACTTCAATCCCGATCATGGCGAACTGGCCGTTCTCAAACCGCAGGCCGGGGTCACGCGTGGTGGTGAAGGTGAACAGGCGGTCGGTCCAGTGGTGCACGGTCAGCACCTTGGCCGGGTAAAGGTGGCCATATTCCTTGGTAGGGGGGGCAAGGTGCCACATACCGTCCTGCCCTTCTACCGGCAGCAGGCTGCTCGGCACTTCAGAGGCAGACATCCGGGGGAGAACGTCGTTATCAAGAATGGTTTCAGACATGGACCGCTTTGTACTCCGCTTATAGCAGATCAGATAGATGGCGCGCTTTTGCCCAAAGGGGGCAGTGCTTCAACAGGCAAAAGGCAACCCTGGTGCTTTGGCGGCGTTTTTAAGGGGCAGGCGCGTGGGACGCCAGTGCAAATTCGTCACGAGACGTGTTCCTGCTTCACACAGCAGGGCAGGAACAGCCTCGCTTGGAAGCCACAAACCGCCAGTGGCGGGCACAATGGGCACAAGGTGGCTGCCATATCAAGCGTAGAGTGTGCTGCGCCCTCCATTGGCGGGGACAATGTTGGATTTTTCCATGAAGTATTGGGCAAGGCCCATTGTTCCGCCGCCCGGGATGACGCAAGAGTAGGGCATGACGTCAGATAGCCCCGCCTCCCCCGCGCGTGAAGCGCTTGCCCTTGCCGTGGCCCAGACGGGCCTGCTGCCCGACCCCAAGGAAGAAACGGAGGTCCTGCGCCGCATTGCCCGCGCACTCGAGCCCGGGTCGCGCGCGGTTCCGGCGGAGGTCTATTGTGCGGCACTGTGCCAGGTGCGGCGCAAAAAATGGATTTCCCGCCTGCTGGACCGCACACGCCGCAGTGGGCGAATCTGGATAACGCGGGAGGAAATAGAAGAGGCGGTCGGTGGCATTACCGACCCCAGTGCAGACGATCAGGCGCTGGAGCACGCACTGGCCCCGGTCAGTCTGGCGCGGCTGCGTGGGTATGGTGCGTCCCCCCGTGCAGCTTTTGCCGCCATTCAGGCCGATCTGGTGGATATCGGGCGCGTACCTTCCCCCGCCCAGACCGATCTGTTGCTGATGGCCGTGGCCATTGCGTTCAACCTGCCCGAAGGCGACCCGTTTTTGGAAACGGCGCGCAAGGAGGAGGCCCAGCGCCAGACAACGGTCAGCCGGATTGAAAAAACCGCCCAGAGCAGGCGCGAGCAGGAGGAAGAACAGCTCAGGGCGTGGGAGAACAGCCTTGTGCCGTTCAACGAGGTGCCACGCCTGCTCCGCTGCTCACACCGCGAAGCCCTGCGCTGGATTGCCGAAAACAGGCTGCCTGTTGCACGTAAGGTGCAAGAACCCGGTGGGCGCGAGCGGTGGGAGTTTGACCCCGCAGCCCTTGTGGCCCTGCGCACCAACCTGCCCGAATGGCGCAAGGACGAGCAAGGCCCGGCAGCGGCTCCGGGTGGCAAGGGCAAACATGCGCCAGACATGGGGCGCAAGGTGGCCAATTCCGTTATCGCCCGCGTGGCGGCACTGGACAAATACGCAGCCCATTTTCGCACCGCACGTGCCCTTAACCGCCAGATTACGCTGGTGACAGGGCCAACCAACAGCGGCAAGTCCTACACGGCACTCAATGCGCTGGCTCAGGCGGACAGTGGACTCGCCCTTGCCCCCCTGCGCCTGCTGGCCCACGAGTTCCGCGAGGCACTGGGGGCGCGTGGAGTCGAGGCATCCCTGTCCACTGGGGAAGAACGCATTGAGGTGCCCGGTAGCCGGCATCTGGCCGCAACGGTGGAAATGTGCCCCTTCTACAGCCCTGTTGATGTAGCCGTGATCGATGAAGCCCAGATGCTGTTTGATACGGACAGAGGGGCTGCATGGACCGCAGCCATTATGGGTGCTCCCGCGCGGCACCTGTACGTGCTGGGCGCACCCGACTGCATTCCCATGGTGCGCCGCATTGCCGAACTGTGCGGGGACCCGCTGGACGAGATCTCGCTCGAACGCAAAAGCCCGCTCAAGGCTGCAAGCCAGCCCGTGCGGCTGGCCGACCTTGGCTCGGGCGATGCGCTGATTGCCTTCTCCCGCCGCGAGGTGCTGGACCTGCGTGCAGCCCTTATGCAGCATGGCAAGCGTGTGGCCGTTGTGTACGGTGCTCTCAGCCCGGAAGTCCGCCGGGCCGAGGCGCAGCGTTTTAACAACGGGCAGGCCGATATTCTGGTGGCAACAGACGCCATTGGCATGGGGCTTAACCTGTCCATCAAGCGGGTGGTGTTTGCCGCACTCAAAAAATACGATGGCCGCCAGACGCGTGACCTGACTGTGCAGGAAGTCAAGCAAATTGGGGGGCGTGCGGGCCGCTTTGGCAAGCACGAGACAGGGGTTGTGGCCGTGCTGGCCGGGGCTGGCAGCCCAAGCTTTGTACGCCGCCAGCTTGATGCAGACCCCGAAATGCCGGAGGACCTGCGCCCCTACGTGCAGCCGGATGCGGATATTGTGAAAGCTGTTGCGTCCGAAATAGGCTCGCAAAGCCTGTATGGCGTGCTTTCGCGCATTCACAGGGCGGTCTTGCGGAAGGATGACCCCAATTACCGCCTGTCGGACATGGAGCAGGCTTTTGCCATTGCCTCGGCCCTTGAAGGGGTGGAAGGGCTGGACCTGACGACTCGCTGGTCCTACGCCATGTGCCCTGTGGATGACCGCGATAACGGGATCAGGCGTCTGGTCGGCTGGGCTGCGGACCATGCTGCGGGCCGCAGGGTTCTGCCGCCGGGCACGGGGCCGCTTCCCTCGGCCGAGCGGGCCGGGCGGGAAGAGCTTGAACGGGCCGAAAAGCGGCACAAGCGGCTGGTCGCATGGCGCTGGCTGGCGCTGCGCTTCCCCACCATCTACCCCGATCGTGAAGAGGCGGAAGACACCACCCGTAAACTGAACGACTGGATTGAGCGCGTTCTACGCCAGCAGAGCCGCGCGCGCCGGACCACGCACGGCTAAGGGGGGCACCCCTTACCAGGCTGTGTTGGTCAGCCGTTCTGAAATATCCCAAAGCCGCGCGGCAAGGCTGGCCTTGCGCGCAGTGGGTGGCACAATGGCCGGGCCGGGTGGGCCACGGCGCTCGCCCACGCCCTGCGGGCCGTAATAATCCCCGTCGCGCGCTTGGGGGGAAAGGGCTGCGTAAAGCAGGGGTTCGGCCCCGCGTGCTGCGGACTGGCCCATAACGCGCAATATGGCCGTGCCAAGGGTTTGTTCGATCAGCCCCAAAGGTTTGGGGAGTGTGGATGCCTGCCCGTTGGCCACAATGGACGTGGCGGCCCAGCCGGGGTGTGCCGCGCGGGAATGAATATTCCAGCCCCGTTCCCCCGCATGGCGGGCCAGTTCCTGCGCGAACAAAAGATTGGCCAGCTTGCTCTGCTGGTACGCGCCAAACGGGCTGTAGCGGTGGCGGGACTGAAGGTCATTGAAGTGGATGGTGTTTTTGGCTGCGGCAAGGCTTGCCACGGTAACCAGAACACCCCCGCCACTGGCGGCCTCAAGCAATGGGCGCAGGTGTGCGCTCAGGGCAAAGTGGCCAAGGTGGTTTACGCCCAACTGGAGTTCAAATCCGTCCTGCGTTTCCATCCGTCGGGTGGGCGCCATGACACCGGCATTGTTGATCTGGATATCAATCCGGTCCGTAAGGGCGGCCACGGCCTGCGCGCAGTCCGCTACTGAGCGGAGGGAGGCCAGGTCAAGCCGGAGGAGTGTCACATCCGCATCAGGGCAGGCTGCCTGTATGCGAGCAAGGGCGTCCTGGCCTTTTTCTGGGTTGCGTATGGGCAGGATAAGCTTTGCCCCACGGTGGGCAAGGCCCAGGGCTGCTTCAAACCCCAGTCCGCTATTGGCCCCGGTGACCAGTGCTACGCGGCCATGCAGGGGGGGCTGGGTGTTGTTAACCCGCCACGGGTTGCGGCCCATCATGGTAGGGGTGTTCTCAGTCGTTCGTCCTGCTCCGCAGCTTTCATGGCTTCCTCCGTCAGGCGTTTTTCATTGTGCTTGATGAACACGAACAGACTGCTCACAACTACAAGTGTTGCAGCCCCAAAGCCCACGGCCAGCCAGCCGGAGAGTTTGGCAATTTCGCTGCCCAGCAGGTAGGCGCACAACGTGTAACCACCCGCCCAGAACAGGCCACCAAGCGCATTATAGAACAGAAACGTGTGCCACGGCATACGGTTCGCTCCGGCCAGAATGGCAACAAACATCCGCAGGATGGCCACAAAGCGACCAAAGAAAATAACCGGTCCACCATGTTTGAGAAAAACGTAGCGCCCCAGAAGCAGGCGGTCGGGTGTCAGGCCAAAACGCGGGCCGTGTTTGCGCAAAATACCCAGACCCAGACGGTGGCCAATCAGGTAACCCAGATTGTCCCCCATGATCGCCCCTGTGACCCCGGCCACAATAATCCCCTCGATCTGGAGCTTGTGGGTGGTCGCGCAAAAAATGGCGCCTGTAATCAGCAGGCTTTCCGCTGGCAGGGGCAGCCCCATGCTTTCCAGCATGACAACAACCCCAACAACCCCGTAGCCATAACGGGTGAACAGGGTTGTCAGATAATCAAGCGAAAAAATGGATTCCAGAGCGTGTAACAGGACAGACAATCCAATTCAGAGACAACATCATCAGGAGTGGGGAGGAGCAGAGTAGCTCCTGTCATGTCAAGCCCACAGAAAAAACAAGCATGTCAATCTGTTCTGCCTAGCATGGAATGGAAGGCGGCACATGCCTTTCCGTTCAGGGTGTTTTGCGTGATAAACTCTGTGCATGATGGAACAGAACACCGCTCATACTCAACTGCCCCAGCCCATGCGCTGCGGAAGCTGGCCCTCCCCCGTAACCGCCACTCTTGTGGCGGGTAAAAGCCTGACCCTGTCAGAGGTCCGCACAACAGGACAGAGCGTGTTCTGGCTGGAGCGCCGCCCGGCGGAGGGGGGGCGGACGGCTCTTATGTGCTGGACGGAGTCTGGCGGTGTGGTCGAGGCCCTGCCTGCGGAGGTGGATGTTGGCACCCGCGTGCATGAATATGGCGGAGGTGCTTACGCGGTCTCCCCTTACGGCATTGTGTATGCCCACAAACGCACGGCGCAGGTCTGGCAACTGGCGGCTGGGGGTGCCTCCCCGTGTCTGCTGGCCGGTGTTGAGGGCGTGCGCTTTGCCGATTTGCGGTTTGACCCCGCCCACGGCACGGTTGTCGCCGTGCGTGAAGACCACAGGGCCGAGGGGGAGCCTCAGGCGGCATTGGTCGCCCTTGGCGCACATGCTGGGCCGGATGGGCTTGTGCTACAGGAAGGGGCAGATTTTTATATGTCCCCCACCTGTTCGCCCGATGGGGCGTTCCTGGCATGGATTGAGTGGGACCATCCGAACATGCCGTGGGATTCCACCCGCCTGTGCATGGGCCGCATTATGCGTGGGGCGGACGGAGCCATTGTTGCACTTGAGGGAGTGCAGGTGCTGGCAGGCGCATCTGGTGGCGAATCGCTGGTGGAGCCACGCTGGACGGTGGATGGAACGCTGCTGGTAATCTCGGACCGGGCAGGGCAGTGGCGTGTATGGGAAGTGCCGTGCCAGCCAGTGTCGCCTCTGGTGGCGTACCCCATGGCGGAGGGCGAAATTGGTCAGCCCGCATGGGTGTTCGGGCAAAGCAGTTACCACCCACTACCCGATGGCGGGTGTATTGCCCTGAGTGTGCGCGAAGGGGAGAGCCAGTGCTTTGTACGCACGGCCAGCGCACAGATACAGCCTTTTGCAGGCAGCCCCGACCAGTGCCCCGTTGTGTTAGCAGATGGGCGGTTTGCCTGGGTGCAGGCTCCCGCCAATGCACTGCCCTGCGTGGTGGTGGGCACTGCGGCACAGGGTGTGCAGCAGGTGCTGCGCCACTCTGCCGTGCTGGACCTGCCTGCGGCAGATATTGCCTGCCCCGAATCGGTACGCTTTGAGGTGGATGGGGGAGCGGGCCAGTTGGGCCACGCCTTTTTCTACCCGCCAGCCAACACCCTTGCCTGCGTACCACAAGGTGAAAAACCCCCCATGATCGTGCTGGTGCATGGTGGGCCTACCGCACGCGCGCAGGATGGTTTTTCCTTTAAGGTTCAATGGTGGACATCGCGCGGGTTTGCCGTGCTGGATGTCAATTATGGTGGCTCCACAGGTTTTGGGCGTACATGGCGCAATAGGCTGCGTGGCCAGTGGGGTGTGGTGGATGTGGCGGACTGTATTGCCGCCTGCCGCCATATGGTGGCCACGGGCCGGGTGGACCCAAAGCGAATCGCCATTCGTGGGTCCAGTGCCGGTGGCATGACAGTCCTTCTGGCCCTTGCGACCTCCAACCTGTTTGCCGCAGGGGTCAGCCTGTATGGCGTGACCGATCTGCGCGCACTGGCGCAGGAGACACACAAGTTCGAGGCCCGCTACCTTGATGGTCTGGTAGGCCCGTGGCCAGCGGCGGAAGATGTTTATGTGGCGCGCTCGCCCCTTTCCGTTGCCAGCCGGATCGGGGTGCCGGTCCTGCTGTTGCAGGGGGAGGAGGACAAGGTTGTTCCTCCCTCTCAGGCCCATGCCATGGCGGCGGCCCTGCGTGCGGCGGGGGCTGCGTGTATTTTGCATGAATTCCCCGGTGAAGGGCATGGCTTTCGCAAGGAGGCGACTATTCGTCAGGCCTTACGGATGGAGCTGGATTTTTATGGTCAGGTCTTTGGGTTTGATCCGGCTCCCTCAGCAGATGCCTGAGTGAAAACCGCGAAGCCGAATCGATACAAAAAAACCGGGACTGTTTTTTCAGCCCCGGTTCTCCATCGCCTGTAAACAGTCAGTCCGCGTAGTGCGGGCTGTAGGTCAGGCTTTCAATCCATGCGCGGATATCTTTGGGGCGCTCCACCGTTGCGGCCCCCCGGTCAAAAATAAATTCGGCAATGCGGGCAGCCGAAGTAACAGACACGTCCAGAATATCGCTCTGGGGGGGGAACAGGCGGCCCCGATCGCGCGATGCGGGGTCTACCTGATCAGCCAGTGCGCGGGCGGCCTCGATGACCATCTCATCGGTAATGTGGCGGGGGCAGGTGGCGTAAACGGCCAGCCCCAGTGCAGGGAAGATATAAAAATTATTGGCCTGTCCGGGGTAGAAGGTCCGCCCGTCCAGTTCCACCTCGGGGAACTGGAGGCCAGCGGCAAACAGGGCCTGCCCTTTTGACCACGCATAGGCCTGCTCGGCCGTGCATTCCGCGTTTTTTTGCGGCAGGGAAAGGGGGAAAATAACGGGGCGCTCGTTCAGTGCGCTCATGGCTTCCACCACGTCCTGCGTAAAAGCCCCGCCGGAGGTGGAAACGCCAACGAGCACGGTGGGTTTGAGCGTCTGGATCATGGCCAGCAGATCGGCCGAGGGTGGCATGGGTTTGGCATAGCGTTTTTGCTGGGGTGTCAGGTCGGTGCGGGAGGTCTCCAGCAGGCCGTTCACATCCATCAGCGTTATGCGCGCAAGTGCATCCTGCTCACTCACGCCTTCCTGTTTTAAAGCAGATACCAGCATATCCGCCGTGCCAAGGCCGGAGGAGCCAGCACCAAGGAACAGGAAGCGCTGTTGGGCCAGTGTTTCGTTCTTGATCTTGAGGGCCGTAATCAGCCCGGCCAGCGTGACTGCTGCCGTGCCCTGTATGTCATCATTATAGCACAGGGCCGTGTTGCGGTATTTTTCCAGGTAATGGAGGGCGTCCGTGCCTTTCCAGTCCTCAAAATGCAGGCAGCATTTGGGAAAGACATCCTGTACTGCCTGCACAAACTCTTCCACAAACCCGTCCAGTTCTTCCAGCGGCGGAGGCTCGCGCCGCAGGCCAAGGTAGAGCGGGTCTGCGCGCAGGGCGCTGTTTGTGGTGCCAATATCAAGCTGCACGGGCAGCAGAACCTCTGGCGGCACGGCACCGCAGGCCGTGTAAAGGTCCAGCTTGCCAATGGGTATGCCCATGCCGTTTACGCCAATGTCACCCAGCCCCAGAATGCGCCCACCTGTGGTGACACATAAAAAACGTACGTTTTCCATCGGCCAGTTGCGCAGGACATCGCGGATTCGGCCGCGCATATCCAGACTGATATACATGCCCCGAGGGCGACGGTAGATGTGGCTGAACTGCTGGCACACAGCAGCCAGAGTAGGGGCATATACAATAGGTACAAACCGTGCGGGGTTGGACATGAGCACCCGGTAGAACAGGGTCTGGTTCTGGTCTCGCAGGCCGCTTAGATAGATGTAGCGTTCCAGATTGCTCGGTTTGGCTTCCAGATGCCGGTGGATTCGCTCAACCTGCCTGTCCAGTGTTTCCACCTGCGTGGGTAAAAGCCCTTCCAGCCCGAATTCCCGCCGCTCCGCTTCTGTAAACGCGGTGCCCCTGTTCAGCAGTGCGTTATTGAGGAGGGCTGTTCCTTTAAGAGGCAGGGTGGCGGGCATGGTAACTCCTTGCAAAGCAAAAACCACGGTAAGGCTAACAGACAAGGGTACAACCCGGAACATGCCCAAGTGTTCCAAAGGCCGGAATGGGTTTGCTGTGTTTGCAGGGCAGATGGGACACGGGGGCAGGGGCAATAAAAAAGGCGGCCCAAAGGCCGCCTTTTGAAAACTGTCGTATGAAACGCTGAAAATTACAGCTTTTCGACCTGATTGAACTCCAGATCCACCGGAGTGGACCGGCCAAAGATCGAAACGCTGACTTTCAGGCGGCCTTTATCCTCATCCACTTCCTCAATGACACCATTGAAGGAGGTAAAGGGACCATCGGCCACACGAATCTGTTCGCCCACTTCAAAGGTAACAGCAGAGCGGGGATGCTGCACGCCTTCCTCTGTCTGGCGAATAATCCGTTCGGCTTCTGCCGCGGAAATGGGAGTCGGGCGGTTTTTGGTGCCCAGAAAACCCGTAACCTTGGGAGTATCCTTGACCAGATGCCATGACTCGTCGGTCATTTCCATCTTGATCAGCACGTAACCGGGGAAGAACTTACGTTCCGCATTGACCTTCTGGCCACGGCGGACCTCAATCACTTCCTCAGACGGGACAAGGATCTCTTCAATATGATCGCTCAGTCCCTTCTGCTCCGCGTCTTCGCGGATGTGCTGGGAAATTTTCTTTTCGAAGCCCGAATAGACGTGGACCACATACCAACGCTTGGCCATGC
>JBDNSL010000015.1:0-40003 GCA_047719095.1 Acetobacter sp. | reverse complement strand
GTATTCCACGACAGAAAATTACATAAATTTTCGTCTTTATCAACATATCACGCATAGCGTGCGTATCATCCACACAATAGCCCCTGCCGGAACAAACGGGAACGGCTGATATCCAGCGCCACCCCCTGTACCTGCGCATCGGCTGCATCCACTGGTCGGTAGAACGGAATAATCCGCTCGCCCAACTGGAGCGTGTAATGCCTAAACCCATTCCGCGTTCCTCTGGGGGCTGCGTAAATACTCAGCACATCCTGCTCAGAACCCGGCTTTTTAATGGACATTTCGTAGGGGCGGATCATGGCGACGATCGGGCCATCCGTCACCCCTTCTGGCACGGCAAACGGCAGTACCAGCCCCTCATCTGGGATCATGCGGCCATGGCGCACTTCGCCAGCGAACGAAACTGCCTCGCCCAGAAACTCCATAACAAACTCGGTGGCGGGTTGTTCGTCCAGATCCTGCGGTGTGGCGTCCTGCATGATTTGGCCAGACTGCATGACCACAATCCGGTCCGCCACCTCCAACGCCTCTTCCTGATCATGCGTGACCAAAATTGTGGTCAGGCCCAGCGTATCATGCAATTCGCGCAGCCATGTGCGAATGGAGCGGCGGACAATAGGGTCCAGCGCACCAAAGGGTTCGTCCAGCAGCAGGACACGCGGCCCCGTGGCCAGCGCGCGCGCCAGAGCCACACGCTGGCGCTGACCACCAGACAGCTTTGCCGGGTGCTTGCTCCCCATGCCCTGTAGCTGCATAAGCTCAAGCAGTTCTTCCACCCGTTTGGCAATCTGGGAACGGGCAGGGCGCTCCGCGCGGGACTGTACATCCAGCCCGAAGGCAATATTGCGCGCAACGGTCATATGCGGGAACAGGGCGTAGTTCTGGAACACAAACCCCATTTGCCCGGCACGCTCCCGCACACTGGTCATGGGCCTGTCGTCAAGCAGTACGGTGCCACTGTTGCAGGCATCCAGCCCGGCTATTGCACGCAACAGGGTTGTTTTGCCCGCACCTGACGGGCCAACCAGCGCCACAAAAGCACCATCGGGCACTTTAAGAGAAACGTCATTCAGCAGTCGCTGCTGTGTGCCCGGTGCCAGACGGACCAGATTGCAGACCTCAATACTCACGCCTTCTTCTCCTGCAATCTTGCAATCCAGTCCGGGGCCGACCGGAGCAGAACAGCACTCATGGCCATAAGTGCCAGCAGGGCCGCCATGGTAAAGGCAGCCACCGACTGGTAGCCGTTATACAGATTTTCAATGTGCAACGGCATGGTCTCGGTTTCACCCGGAATATGACCCGACACAACAGAAACCGCCCCGAACTCGCCCAACGCCCGGGCTGTGGTTAGCAGCACGCCGGACAGCAGGGCACCACGCACACCGGGCAAGGTCACGTGCCACAAAACCTGCCAGAACCCGGCCCCCGCCAACACGGCTGCCTCCTCCGCATCGCGCCCCTGCACCTCCATAACTGGCATAACGGTACGCACGACATAGGGCAGGGTGACAAACAGAGTTGCCAGAATAATGCCGGGCACGGCAAAGGCGATATGGATATTCCACCGCTCCAGCAGCGGGCCAAACCACCCCTGCGCACCAAACAGCAACAGCCAGACAAGCCCCGAGACAACGGGAGAGATGCTCAAGGGTAATTCCACCAGAATTTGCAGGAACTGCCGCCCCGGAAAGCGGAATTTGACCAGCACCCATGCCGCCAGAATACCAAAAATGGTATTAAGCGTTACAGCAACCACACTCACCCTGAGTGTGAGCCAGATTGCCGACTGCGCATCCGGGTCCGACAATGTCGCCAGTGATGCGCCAAGCCCATCCTTCAGCGCTTCGGTCAGCACCATGGCTGGGGGTGTTACCAGCACAAGCAGAATAAACAGCCAGCTTGCCCCCCATACGACGTAACGGGTCATGCTGGCTCACTCCACAAGGCAAAGCGCCGCCGCACGCCACCAATCAGTGCCAGCGAAAGGAGTGACACACACAACAGCACCAGCGCTATGGCCGTAGCTCCCGGGTAATCAAACTCCTGAAGCCTGACAACAATGAGCAGGGGCGCAATTTCGCTTTTAAAGGGCTGGTTGCCTGCAATAAAAATAACAGACCCATATTCCCCAATGCCACGCGCAAAAGCCAGACCAAACCCCGTTATAAGGGCGGGCACAATGGGGGCTGCAATAATGCGCACAAAAATCTGCCATGGGCGCGCTCCCAGCAGATGGGCAGCCTCCTCCAGTTCCTGCGGCAGGTTGCGTAGAACAGGCTCAACCGCACGCACGACAAATGGAAGCCCTACAAACATAAGGGCCAGCACAATACCGGCTTTGTTGTAGGAAACACTGACACCAAAAACACCCAGCAATGCGCCAAGCCAGCCATGCGGCCCATACAGTGTTGCCAGCGTAATGCCCGACACCGCCGTGGGCAGAGCAAGGGGCAGGTCAATTAACGCATCCGCCAGACGGTGCCCCGGCAAATTGCCACGTGCAAGCGCCCACGCCAGCAAAAGACCACAGGGAATATTGCAGGCCGCAGCAATAGCCGCGCAGGAAAAGCTGGTCCACAAAGCTGCCAGCATACGGCTGTCATGCAGGGCAGACAGCATGGCCGCAGGCCCACCCTGCCACGGGTAAACCAGCAGGGTGGACAGCGGCAGAAGAATAAAAAAGCCCGTCCACGCCAGTGTAAGCGTGAGCGACAGCCTGTAACCGGGCAGGGCGGAACCGCCAGCTTTAAACAAAGCAAGACGTGACAGTGTCATGACACAGCACTCATATATCTGCCTGCCCACCTCAGCAAAACACCAGCATACAGGCGAACAACGTGATCTGAAAAGGGACTGCCGCAAGCTTTACCGTGCAGCAGCCCCTTTTTCAGTTCTGTCAGGAACGCGCGCGGGCGTTGCCTGCTGCGCGTACGCTGCCATCCACAAAGGAGACAAGCTGCGAAACAGCTTTTTCAACACTCCCATTGCCGGTTGCAACGCGCAGGGCAGGAGCCTGTGGTGCTTCGTAAGGGGCATCTATCCCCGTAAAGCCACTAATCTTGCCCGCACGGGCTGCGGCATACAGGCCTTTGGGGTCCCGCTGTTCGCAGGTGCCCAAATCGGCATCCACAAACACTTCCTCAAACCCGTCCCCAATAATCTGGCGCGCCAGTTCGCGGTCCGAGCGGAGCGGGGAGATCAGGGCCACCAGCACAACCTGCCCAGCATCACGCAGGATACGGGCCACTTCTGCTGCACGGCGCACATTCTCGGTCCGGTCAGCCTCGGCAAAGCCAAGGTCCTTGCACAGGCCCGCACGCAACGTGTCCCCATCGAGCACGCTTACGTCCACACCCGCTGCAAACAGCGCATTTTCCGCAGCACGCGCCAGTGTGCTTTTGCCCGCACCCGACAGGCCGGTCAGCCAGAACACACTGCCTTTATGGCCTTTAACGCGCTGACGGTCCTGTGCACTGACAACACTTGCACTTGGGTGAATAGATTTTTCACCCACAGCAATTTCGGCAGGCCCAATAAGGGGAGCGCCACCAACAATGCGCTGCTGAAGGTCCACCAGAACACCACGCCCGTCTGGCGTGCCCGGCGCGAATGCGTCGAACTGGATGTTTTCGGCCGCTGACAGCGTGATTTCCGCAAAGCCTTCGGGCGGCACTTCCGTGCCCGGATGCATGGTCAGGTCGTCCAGATTAACAACCGATTCAATGCTGGTCACGGTTACCGCATGTTCAGCCGTAGCCAGACGCAGGCGGAAGTTCTCACCCACACGCAGGGGTTCCTGCCGGAGCCAGAACAGGCGGGCCCGCACGCGGGCTGCCTGCGTGGGTGGGGTGTTTACATGGTGCAGCAGATCGCCACGGTCAGGAATAACATCGGGTTCAAGTGTCACCGCAATGGACTGGCCAGCCGTAGCACTGACATGGGGGGCCGTATGCCAGCTTTCGATCGAAGCAATGCGGGCAGGGGTTTTTTGTGTGCCAATAACAACCGTATCACCCACACGGACCCGGCCGCGCTCAATACGGCCTGCAACATAGCGCTTATCACCAAAGCGGTACACGTCCTGCACGGGAAAGCGCAGGGCCAGCTCCGAGCGGGATGCGGGAGTTGGCACGCGTGCGAGCGCTTCGGTCAGGGTTGGGCCTTTGTACCACCCCATGCGCTCGGAACGGCTGGCAATATTGTCCCCATCACGCGCGGAGGCGGGAACAAAATAGGCGGCTTCCAGCCCCAGCTTGCCCAGAAGATCGTTAACCGAGACCTCGACCGCCTCAATCTTGGCCTGATCAAAATCAAGCAGATCCACCTTGTTGAGCAGCACAATAACGTGCCGTATCCCAATCAGATGCAACAGCATGGCGTGGCGGCGGGTCTGCTCTCGCGCACCTTCTACCGCGTCCACCACCAGCACGGCGGCTTCGGCATCGGCGGCCCCCGTAATCATGTTACGCAGGAACTGGCGGTGGCCAGGGGCATCCACAATAACGTATTCGCGCGTACCCAGCTTGAAGGGGATACGCGTGGAATCCACTGTTACGCCCTGATCGCGCTCGATCTGCAGGGAGTCCAGCAGAAAGCTCCATTCGATCTTCAGGCCACGTTTTTTGGACGATTCAATAATCTGGGCGACCTTGCCGTCCTGCAGATTATCCGTGTCATGCAAAAGACGCCCGATAAGCGTGGATTTACCGTGATCAACATGCCCGACAATAACGATAGGCGTTGCGGCATCCTGAGAGGAAGAAATCGTATCACTCATTTTCGTTTTTTCCGATCCACGCTCTATCAGAGATAACCAGCCACGCGCAGGCGTTCAAAGGCATCTTCGGATTCATGATCCATGGCCCGGCCCGAACGCTCAGACGTTTTGGTTGTTTCCAGCTCTGCAATCACTTCTGCCAGAGTTGCGGCATTGCTTTCCACGGGGGAGGTAATGTCCGCATCGCCCAGAGAGCGGTAACGCTTGCCGTTTTTGGCAAAATACAGGTCAACCAGCGGAATGCCTTCGCGCTCGATGTAACGCCAGATGTCAATCTCGCGCCAGGACAGGAGCGGATGCACGCGGATATGCATACCGTCCTCGTGCGGGGTGGCATACTGGTCCCAGAATTCGGGCGGCTGGTTGCGAATATCCCATTTATGGCTTGCACCACGCGGGCTGAACACGCGTTCCTTCGCACGGGTACCCTGCTCATCACGGCGGATACCGGCAATAACACCCTGCAATTTGTGCTTTTCGATCATGGCGGCAAGGCCTGCGGTCTTGCGGGCGGCAGAGCGGGCGGCAGGCGGCAGGGAGGGGTCCATTTCCTCTACCGGCGGGCAGTCACCCAGCAGCAGGTCCAGTTCCCATTTTTTGGTATATTCGTCCCGGAACTGGTACATTTCGGGGAATTTTTTACCCGTATCCACATGCATGACAGGGAAGGGGACGCGCCCGAGGAACGCCTTTTTGGCCAGCCAGACCATAACATTGGAGTCCTTCCCCAATGACCACAGCATGGCAAGCGGCTTCAGCTTACGATAAGCCTCCCGCAGAATAAAAACGCTCTGAGCTTCCAGTTGATCAAGATGATCCATGTTCCACGACCCTGTAGTTTTAACGGGTAAGGCTGATGTTTCAGAAAGCGGCACGGCAGGTTATCCTGCGACGTGAATCCCACATTCGGTTTTGTTCAGGCCAGACCAGCGGCCTGACCGGGCATCTTCATGCCCATCCACCGGACGTGTGCATGGCGCACACCCAATGGATAAATATCCCTCGGCCACCAGCGGATGTGGCGGCAAGGCGCGGCGCTGCATTTCTGCGGCAATATCCTGCGCACTCCAGAAGGCCAGCGGATTGATGCGGATCTGGCCATCGCCACGCTCTTCCACAATCTCCATTGCCGCGCGTGTGGCGGCCTGCCCACGCTTGCGGCCTGTTACCAGCACGTCGTACGGCAAGGAGGCAACATTCAGCGGCTCCACCTTGCGCAGTTTGCAGCAGGCGTCGGGGTCGAAGGCCCAGAGTTCTCCCGTTGGGTCACGATCGCTGACCTGTTCGGGGGACGGGCCAATATCCTCAACATTACTCAACCCCAACACATCGGCCAGCTCGCGCCGGTATGCGAGTGTCTGGGGGAAGTGCTTGCCCGTGTTAAGGAACAGCACCTTCATGTCGCGTTCAGCCTCCGCTACAAAGGCGAGCAGCAGGGCGGATTCCGCGCCAAAGGACGACATAACCGCCAGCCGGTCACCCAGCAGAGCATGGGCCGTGCGCAGCAGACGAACGGGGTCATCCTGCACGGCACGCAACTGCTCGATAACACCTGTATTGTCAGAAGACAAAATATCCACAACCCATCACAGTGAATGACAGAACCTTATTCAACGACCACTTATAGATATATTCCGCCAATAACAACAGATAAAAATAGACAATCCTACCCAGCGCGGCTCACAATGCACGATTCTCCGTTGTGAATTTATGTGCACAGCAGCATGATACACAGGCAGAAAGAATAGGGGGATGAAACAATTATCTCATTCCTATCACAGCAGTTGCACGCCGGTTTCCGGGCCAATTCAGCCTCCATATCCACTTGCGCGCCACCATGCGAGCCTGCCAGTTACTCCTTGCGCCCACATAGCCCGACCTGACATGCGTTAAAAACCACCTTCCATGGGTTACGCTTAGCACTACCATGCGGGATGTATATTTTGTTGGCATAATATATCTTATGCGATAATTGGCTGCGCGCCACAAAGCCAGAATACCCGCCGCCTGCAAAGCAGGAATGTCCTGCTTTTGACGCTCCCCTGATGGAATGACCCAACAAAAGTTGTGTCCACAGAGTGGATGCTGGTGAACAGGATCGATCTGCGACGCATACGCGCACTATCGTGCTGTATTGGCGGGTTCAATGACTGATGCAGGCAACCTCATACAGCCTTGGAAGCACGGAACAGCCCCCCGCCCTCTCGACAAAATGCAACATCACGCCGCGGGTGTACCAACGCACCATTCGCACCCTACGCAGAGAAATTTCCCGACATCTTCTGCATCCGACTTCAGAAGATATCAAAGGCCCTGTGACATTGAAAAATTGAAAATTCAAACAACTCACAACAAAATGATACAGTTATGATTTAGTATTATCCCAAGGATGGTCGCTATTTTTTGGGAGCACTTACCACTCCCCCGCCCATTTTATGAAAATCAGTGTTTACCTTCATGTCAAACATAGGTCGAATGCTGCCATTGATTGAACAGCTAAGGCTTTTTAGTGTGAGGCGCAGGTAATCTGCCTTCTAAAAAAGCAAGAAGAAAAGAACGATGAAGAAAATTCTATTTGCTGTGGCTCTATCCGCCTCGCTGTGTGGTGTTGCCCGTGCCGAAGGCGATTGTCAGGGGGAAGTGCTTGTTACGCACCCCGGCGCTTACTACAAAAAGGGGGATATCGTGCATAACCTGAGCACAGGCTATGACGATTATGAGACAAAGAAGTTTCCAGCCCCACGGAAGCCCGACCATTATGACGAACATGGCGGCGGAACTTATCCAACGAACGAAATGAAAATCCTGAATTGTCATCTCGTTCTTCAACCCGACAACCGGTACAATTTTGACTTCGATAAGACCGATGCCAATGCGGACACCATCCTTGAAAGCAAAATTGAAAAGCGCCTTCTAGACGTAGGTGTAAGCAATGCTGTGGCAACAAACAGCGGGCCTGATTCCTACCTGAATCATCGTCAGTCCGCCTGCAGCAAAGCTGTCGCCAAGGTCATGGGTGGAGATGACACCGCTGGAGAACTGGTACAGGCCGTCTGCCCATAAGAAGACTAAAGCTCCTCACAAGCCCCAGCAAACAACGGCAGGTATAAGCCCTCTCCCCACCTCGGCAGGGGGGAGCCTGCCCGCATTCAGCCAACCAGACGGCTGAATGTTGTAAGGTCGATATTCCCGCCCGAGAGCAGGACACCAACGCGCTTTCCCTGCCATTGTGGGGCTGCGGCCAGTGCAGCAGCCGGAGCAAGGCAGCCTGTTGGCTCAACAATAATTTTCATGCGTTCAGCCAACAGGCGCATGGTTGCACACAGGGCCGCATCCTCAACCGTAACAATACTGCGGACGTAACGCTGCATGAGTGCGAAGGTGATATCCCCCACACTTGTAGTCTGGGCACCATCGGCAATGGTGCGTGGCGCTGCTATTTTTACAATGTGCCCTGCCGCCATAGACTGCCTTGCGTCATCCCCCGCAGCAGGCTCCACCCCTATAACTGCACAATCCGGGGCAATTTCATGCGCTACAAGCGCACAGCCCGAAGCCAGACCGCCCCCGCCAACGGGCACAAACAGCGCATCCAGCGGCCCGGTTTCCTCCATAAGTTCCAAAGCTGCGGTACCCTGCCCCGCAATAATATCCCGATGATTGAACGATGGCAGCAAAGTGCCGCCACGCTGGGCTACCAGACTGGCTGCTATTTCCTCCCGGTCCTGCGAATACCGGTCATACGTAACAACCTCCGCCCCATACCCACGCGTTGCGGCCAGCTTCATGGCTGGGGCATCTTCTGGCATGACAATAACAGCAGGAATCCCGGCATCACGCGCGGCGCAGGCAATGGCCTGCGCATGATTACCCGATGAAAAAGCAACAATCCCCTTGCTGCGCATGGCTTCTGGCAAAGCCAGAATGGCGTTTGTGGCTCCCCTGAACTTGAAAGCCCCTACCCGCTGAAAATTTTCCGCCTTGAAGAACAGTTCCATACCGCTCAGTGCGTTGAGGTAGCGGGACGTCAGAACAGGTGTACGGTGGGCCTTCCCCTTTATTCTGGCAGAGGCCGCAACCACGTCACTGAATGTCGTCAGAACTGTCATTATTAGTTATCCGGTTTTACCACTGCGTCTGGCATGTGGGCTCAGTTGGCATCATGCGTTCAGCGTAACATAAATATGCCCCTAACGTGATGCCCCCAAACGGATTTTTGGTCATGGTCGTAGGCCCGTAACCACAGACAACCCCCGGCTTACACAGACTACCATGCCATGCGCCACTGAGTGCCCGGTGCCATTTGTTATGGCCCACGCGCACTTAATGGCCGGTCAGCGCCCACGCACAAAACTGGTCCTTTTCCGCCATTTACTCTCTGACGTGTCGGCCAGAGCCACTTAATTTATGGCACCAGCCGTGCTGCGCTTTGCACAACTGGAGATGTATCAAATGGCGGAAAAGGAAGGCGGGAGATTAGAACCCCAGCCTGTTAGCAGCAGTTCAGTTACCCTGACGCGGGTTGTCCTGGCGGAACAAAGCCCATTCCTCCATCATGCTGCCATCGGGCAGATGGCAGTAACCGACCTGACCTTTATCCGTTGTTTCCATCTTCAGTTCCCCGCCTTTTTTAACGCAATAGACGGATGCAGGGTTGGGCATACGCAATAGCCCAACACCTCGGCCCGAGCGTTCCTGTGGCTGATGATCACACGCCGCGAGTGATGCAACAGCCCCCATTGCCAGAGCCAGCCCCAGGACCGAATTCTTTTTTATCATCATATCCACCTTGGTTTTTTGCATTCCGGTTTAGCGTATGCCCAGTATTCAAACACTTTGCGCCCGTTGTGAAGGCAGGACGTGCACAGCACACACCTTTGTCCGTCCGCTAAAAACTGGCTTTGAGTGTTCAAACACGATATACTGCGCTGCTCCTCCCTCTAGCATATCTGGTTCGGTTGATATTCCATGCCTGATGGTTCGCCCTCTTTTTCCCGCCCTGCCCCCTCACCTGTAAACACCCGCCATGACTGGCGTGTTGCTGATGTGCAGGCACTGCTTGACCTTCCGTTCCCGGAACTGATGTTTCAGGCGCAAGCGATTCACCGCGCAACATTTGATCCGACCGAAATACAAATTTCCACCCTCCTGTCGATCAAGACTGGTGGCTGCCCAGAAGACTGCGCCTACTGCCCCCAGAGTGCGTTGCACGAAGACGGCGTAAAGGCTGAAAAGCTGATGGCGGTCGAAAACGTGCTGACCGAGGCCAAAAAAGCCAAGGCTGCCGGGGCCAGCCGTTTTTGCATGGGTGCCGCATGGCGCACCCCCAAGGACCGGGACATGGAAACGGTCTGCGCCATGATCGAGGGTGTCAAGGAACTGGGGATGGAAACCTGCGTCACCCTTGGTATGCTGGATGATGCGCAGGCCCACAGGCTAAAACAGGCGGGGCTGGACTACTATAACCATAATATTGATACCTCCCCCGAATATTATGGCCAGATCATTACAACCCGCACATATCAGGAACGGCTGGACACACTCTCCAACGTGCGTGATGCGGGGATCAATGTCTGCTGTGGCGGCATTGTTGGCATGGGCGAGAACGAAACCGACCGTGCAGGCCTGATTACCGCGCTGGCCAACATGCCCACCCACCCCGAAAGCGTGCCGATCAACCTGCTTGTTCGCGTGGAAGGCACCCCCCTTGCTCATGCGGACGAAGTGCGCCCGCTGGATTTTGTCCGCATGATTGCCGCAGCCCGCATTACCATGCCCAAAAGCCGCGTGCGCCTTGCCGCCGGGCGGGAAAACATGAATGACGAAACGCAGACCCTGTGTTTTCTGGCCGGTGCCAACTCCATTTTTTATGGTGAGCGGCTACTGACCACACCCAACCCGCAAGCTCAGCGTGACCGGGCCTTGCTGGATAATCTGGGCATGCATACGACCGGGATTGGCCTGTAAGACTTTCGATGGTTTACTCGGTTAAAGAAATTTTTCTGACCCTGCAGGGCGAAGGCGGGCAGGCTGGGCGTGTTGCCGTGTTCTGCCGCTTTACCGGCTGTAACCTCTGGTCCGGCCGGGAAGAAGACAGAGCACAGGCCACCTGCCAGTTTTGCGATACGGACTTTATCGGCACAGATGGCACAAATGGTGGCCGGTTCCTCAATGCCATGGAACTGGCTGAACGTATTGCCGGGTTCTGGCCCGCATCGGCCCCCTCCACTCCTGCCCGTCGGCTTGTCGTTTTTACAGGTGGGGAGCCTCTGCTCCAGCTTGATGCACCACTGATAGCCGCCATGCATGAAAAAGGGTTTTTTATAGCGGTGGAAAGCAATGGCACCGTGCCCGCCCCAGACGGCATAGACTGGCTGTGCATCAGCCCTAAAGCCGGGGCACCCCTTGTGCAAACCAGTGGGGCCGAACTCAAACTGGTTTATCCTCAGGCAGGGCTGGACCCGGCTGAGGTAGCAGGGCTGGATTTTACCTATTTCTGGCTCCAACCCATGGATGGCCCAGCGCAGGCGGCCAATACACAGGCCGCCATTGCCTACTGCCTGCAAACGCCCCAATGGGCGCTGTCCCTGCAAACCCACAAGCTGACGGGAATACCCTGAGCATGCCACTGTCCTCCAAGGAACAGGCTGAATCCGCCCTTGTGCTTTTTTCCGGCGGTCAGGATTCCGCAACCTGTCTGGCATGGGCGCTGTCGCGCTTTGGGCACGTGGAAACCGTGGGCTTTGACTACGGGCAACGCCACGCCATTGAACTGGAATGCCGCCAGAGCATAAGGGACGGGCTGGTAGCCCAGAACCCGCAATGGCGCGCACGACTGGGGCCGGACCATACCCTGCCACTCCATGCCCTGAACGACATTTCCGACACGGCACTCACGCGGGACGCTGAAATAGCGATGACCGAAGGCGGTCTACCCAACACATTTGTGCCCGGCCGCAACCTGATTTTTCTCACTTTTTCCGCAGCTCTCGCCGCTCGCAGGAGCATCCGCCACATTGTAACAGGCGTGTGCGAGACAGACTATTCCGGCTACCCGGACTGTCGGGATGACACCATAAAAGCCCTACAGGTCGCCCTTAATCTGGGCATGGACAGCCGTTATGTGCTGCACACGCCCCTGATGTGGCTAGACAAGGCAGAAACCTGGGTTCTGGCGGAAGAACTTGGAGGTGCGCCTCTGGTCACGCTGATCAACCATGAAAGCCATACGTGCTACATGGGGGACCGCAACCAACGTCACCCTTGGGGATATGGGTGCGGCACCTGCCCCGCCTGCCAACTCCGCCGTGCCGGATGGGAAGCCTACAGAGCAGAAGGCCAACATGCCTGACCTTGTTTTTACACGCCGCTTTTCCATGGGCCACCGCCTTATCCACGGCGCCAGTGAAAGCTGCGCCCTGCCCCATGGGCATAATGAATTTGTCACCGTAAGGCTTAAACCAACCAGCCCTACCCGGCTTGATGGTGCGGGCAACATGCCGGTCTCTTTTCAAAAAGCAAAGCAGACGTGGCACCGCTTTGTGGATGAACGGCTGGACCATGCTTTGCAACTGGCCGCGGATGACCCACTTCTGGCATGGTTTGCAGCGCACGAACCCGCACGTGCCGCCCGCATTGTGGTAACACCGGGCGACCCGACAACTGAACTTATGACCTGCCTGCTCATGGCCAAGATCAATGCCTTCTTGCATGCAGAAGGCGGGGTTTTACGCTGCTCCGAACTGAGCATTGAGGAAACACCGACCAACACGGTCAGTTTTGATGGAGATCCGGCAGACTTTATCCCCCAAGGCTTTACGGGGCAGTCCTGCTGGTGGAATCGGGCGGATATGAGTATCGCCGACTAACTGTTTGGCTTTTCCGCCCAGTTCCCCCGTATAAACTACGGGGGAATGGCTGAAGAATTACTGGGTCAGCCCCAGCACCTGCGTTGTTTTATCAAAAATTGCCTCGCACATATCCGGGTGACGGGCGAGCTTTTGCCCGAATGACGGAATGATCTGGCGCAGCTTGTCTGTCCATTCCGGCATTTTGGTGGGGAAGCATTTTTGCAAAACATTCAGCATGATGGGTGCTGCCGTGGACGCCCCTGGCGAAGCACCCAGAAGGGCTGCAACAGACCCGTCCTCGCTGGCAATCACTTCGGTACCAAACTGCAGAACACCACCTTTGGCGGCATCCCTTTTAATAATCTGCACACGCTGGCCTGCTACAACCAGTTCCCAATCCTTGGCCTGCGCATTGGGAATAAAGTCCTGCAAGGCTTTAATGCGCGCACCTTGGGTCTGCATGACCTGCTCGATCAGGTATTTGGTCAAGGCCCAGTTGTCTCGCGCAACGGCCAGCATGGGGCCAATATTGTTCGCACGGACCGAAAGCGGGAGG
The DNA here is from genome assembly GCA_047719095.1 of Acetobacter sp. Lineage (GTDB taxonomy): Bacteria > Pseudomonadota > Alphaproteobacteria > Acetobacterales > Acetobacteraceae > Acetobacter. Next base: position 26,817 of record JBDNSL010000015.1, on the reverse strand, counting down.
TCCATCAGGGACCCCTGCTTTAAAAAGCGCGTGGAAAAACCGGCATAGGGGCCAAACAGCAGTGCAGGGTTGCCATCAATCATGCGCGTATCAAGGTGCGGCACGGACATGGGAGGTGCCCCCACGGACGCCTTGCCGTAAATCTTGGCGTGGTGCTGGGCAATCAGGTCCGGGTTGATGCAACGCAGGAACTGCCCGCTTACGGGAAAACCACCAACACCCGACGCTTCGGGAATGCCGGTTTTTTGCAAAAGGGAAAGTGCCCCACCACCGCTGCCAATAAAGACAAAGCGGGCATTAACTTCGCGCTGGGTGTTCTGGCGCAGGTCACGTATTTTCAGCCGCCAGCCATCACTACCGTTTCTGGTAATATCACTCACCTCGTGCTGGGTATGCAGCGTGCAGGCCGGTGTGCTGGCAAGATAGGTAAACAGCAGGCGTGTTAGTGCGCCAAAGTTAACATCTGTCCCTTTAAGGCTACGGGTCAGCGCCAGATTCTGCCCGGCGGGGCGGTCACGCATGATCAGCGGTGCCCACTGGGTGATCTGGGCCGTATCCTCGGTATATTCCATGCCCGAAAACAGCGGATGCTGGGAAAGAGCTTCGTATCGCTTGCGCAGGAAGGACACGTTGTCCTCACCCCAGACAAAGCTCATGTGCGGGACAGACGTTAAAAAGTTTTTGGCCGAGGCAATAATCTGGTTTTCCACCAGATAGGACCAGAACTGGCGGGAAATCTGGAACTGTTCGTTCACCCCCACCGCCTTGGAAATATCCACGGTGCCGTCAGCCCCCTGCGGGGTGTAGTTTAACTCGCACAGGGCGGAATGCCCGGTCCCTGCATTATTCCACGCATTGGAGCTTTCCTCCGCAACGCTGCCCAGACGTTCAAAAACGCTAATGCTCCAGTCCGGCTGAAGCTGGCGCAGCAATGTCCCGAGTGTAGCACTCATGACGCCGCCACCGATCAGGACAACATCAACGGAAGAAGCGGTATCGGTCGTGGTGGAACTCATTATGGTCTCCGCGTTGCAAGCCTCGCCCGCCGCCGCGTCTGCGCATGGAAACGGGGCCAAAGATATAAGCCGGAATGCTCCCACTCCAGCCTGCGTGCAAGACTTTACGGAGCGTTCACGGCCATATTATTGGGCGCAGTATAGGCACAATCTGGCCAAAACACCTTTTCATCTCTGCGAGAGCAGCAAGCCATGAGCGAACTTTATTGCCCGCCACCGCGTTCTTTCCCATACGATGCCGGGTGCAAACCGGGCAAACGGAACAAGGAATCAGCGAGCATGAGCAGCATTGTCAAGCAAGGTAGCGCACACTGGGAAGGGGCGATTAAAACGGGCAAGGGCACGGTTTCCACCCAGAGTGGTGCACTAAACCAGCAGCCCTATGGCTTTAACACCCGCTTTGAAGGGCAGCCCGGCACCAACCCCGAGGAACTTCTAGGGGCAGCGCATGCGGCCTGTTTTTCCATGGCTCTGTCGTTGATTTTGGGGGATTCGGGGCTGACCGCAACGTCGATTGACACGCAGGCCGATGTCAGCCTGAGCAAAACAGAAACCGGGTTCGAGATTGCGTCCATCGCCCTGACCCTAAAGGCCCGTGTGCCTGGGGCAACGCAACAGCAGTTTTTGGAACTGGCTAACAAAGCCAAGGAAGGCTGCCCTGTTTCCAAACTGTTCAGGGCAGCCATTACGCTGGATGCAACGCTCCTCGGGTAGAGTTATCAGCCCCCGACCTGAGCGCGGTGGCGGAGCAGATGGTCAGCAAGTACGCAGGCCATCATGGCTTCCCCAACAGGCACGGCCCGAATACCCACGCATGGGTCATGCCGCCCTTTGGTAATAACCTGTGTTTCCACCCCGTCTTTGGTAATGGAAGGTACGGGGGTCAGCATGGAACTAGTGGGCTTGACTGCAAAGCGGGCCACAACAGGCTGCCCGCTGGAAATACCGCCCAGCACACCACCGGCATGGTTGGACCCAAACTCCAGCACACCATTGCGCATGAACAGTGCATCGGCATTTTCTGGCCCACTGAGGGAGGCAGAGGCAAAGCCATCGCCTATTTCCACCCCTTTAACAGCGTTAATGCTCATGAATGCTGCGGCAATATCTGCATCCAGCTTGCCGTAAATGGGCGCACCCAGCCCTGCGGGCACGCCTTCGGCCACAATTTCGATCACGGCTCCAATGGATGAGCCATCCTTGCGGATACCAGCCAGATAAGCGGCCCAGTCTTCTACCACCCCGGCGTCGGGTGCAAAAAACGGGTTGCGCTCGACCTCTGCCCAGTCCCAGCGGGTCCGGTCTATATCCTTTGGGCCAAGCTGGACCAGTGCTCCACGCACCTGCACACCACTCCCCAGCACCTTGCGCGCAACCGCACCTGCGGCAACGCGGCAGGCCGTCTCACGCGCGGAGGAGCGCCCGCCACCACGGTAGTCACGAATACCGTATTTAAGGTCATAGACAAGGTCGGCGTGGCCGGGCCGGTAGGTCTGGGCAATATCTCCATAATCGCGCGAACGCTGGTCCGTGTTCTCGATTATGAGGGAGATGGGGGTGCCGGTCGTCTGCCCCTCGAACACGCCCGACAGAATACGAACCTGATCAGGCTCCTGCCGCTGCGTGGTAAAAGCGGATTGCCCCGGCCGCCTGCGGTCGAGAAAAGGCTGAATATCAGCCTCGCTCAACGCAATGCGGGGGGGGCAGCCGTCTATAACACAGCCAATGGCGGGGCCATGGCTTTCGCCCCACGTTGTAACCCGGAACATATGCCCGAAAGTATTGTAGGACACGGCTGAACTCAGTCTCCGGCAACGGAAATATCGGGGGCGGTCGGGTTTTTCATGCCCACCATATGGTACCCGCAGTCCACATGATGCACTTCACCTGTAACGCCCGATGACAGGTCGGAGAGCATGTAAAGCCCTGCCCCGCCCACTTCCTCCAGCATCACATTCCGCTCGAGCGGCGCGTTATACTGGTTCCACTTCAAAATGTAACGGAAGTCGCCAATACCGCTGGCAGCCAGCGTTTTAACTGGCCCAGCCGAAACCGCATTCACACGGATACCATCCGACCCAAGGTCGGCGGCCATGTAGCGTACGGAGGCCTCAAGGGCTGCCTTGGCAACACCCATAACATTGTAATGGGGCATAACCCGCTCGGCACCCAGATAGCTGAGAGTGAGCAGCGACCCACCATTTTTCATCAGGCTGGCAGCACGGCGTGCAACGGCTGTAAAGGAGTAGCACGAAATATCGAGTGCGGTCAGGAACGCATCACGCGGGGTATCCACGTAGCGGCCACGCAGGAACTGCTTGTCCGCCCAGCCAATGGCGTGGACAACAAAATCCAGTTCGCCCCATTCACGCTCGATCGTGGCAAATGTTTCGTCTATGGCGGCATCATCGGTCACATCGCATGGCAGAACCAGCTTTGCGCCAACACTGTCCGCTAAAGGCTGTACGCGCTTGCCCAACGCCTCGCCCTGATAGGTAAATGCCAGTTCGCCCCCCTGTGCGGCCACTGCGGATGCAATGCCCCATGCAAGAGAGCGGTCATTGGCAACACCCATCACCAGACCTTTTTTGCCCTTCATCAGCGTACCTTTTACGGGCAGCTCGGCGTTGGGAGAAGACATGTGGGAACCTCAACCTACTTGTTTCGGAAAAAATTCTGGGTTTTCTGTAGGGGTGGTCGCATACACCGGCGCGTGAAACAAGCCCAAAGACGCATGGACACGCTTTAAACTCGTATCGGGCAGGAGTATGGAATCACACACGAAAGCGAGCAACGCCCCTTTCCATGATATTTAGAGCAAGAGTGCGAACCATGCCCGAACCAGATCCCGCCGCCCCCTTTGTTCCCTTTACGGACCAACCCCTGATCGACCTGCACGCAAACCCGTTTACCCTTTTTGATGCATGGATGCGCGACGCCGAAAAAACAGAGCCGAGTGACCCCAACGCCATGGTGCTCGCCACAGCCACGGCAGATGGGCGACCTTCTGCACGTATTGTCCTGCTTAAGGGGCATGACCACAGGGGGTTCGTTTTTTACACCAACATGTTCAGCCGCAAAGGGCGGGAACTGGCCGCCAACCCATGTGCAGCCCTACTGTTCCACTGGAAAAGCCTGCGCCGCCAGATTAGAATCGAGGGGCACATAACACCTGTCTCCAACGAGGAGGCAGACACTTATTTTGCGAGTCGGAGCCGCATGTCCCGCCTTGGGGCCATTGCCTCCGACCAGTCCCGCCCACTGGCCGACCGCGATATTTTTGAACAGCGCCTTAAAAACGCAGAAGAAGAATTTGGCGATGGCCCCATCCCCCGCCCCGAAAACTGGTCGGGCTACCGTGTTCGCCCGCAGCATTTTGAATTCTGGCAGGAGCGCCCCTACCGCCTGCATGACCGGGCCATATGGGAACACCATGGGAACGGATGGGAAGTTACGCGGTTATATCCCTAAGAGAACGCCCTATTTTTTTAACCCTTCGCGCACCACACAACACGTGCTGCCGGCACAGGCCCAACAAGGAGCGATATGATGAAAGACGTCCGCAAAATTCTGCTACCACTCCCCAGCACGTCCAATGCAGAGGCAGCTCTTGCCCGTGGCGGTATTTTTGCCCGCCGCTTTGGCGCGCACCTTGCCGTCCTGCACGTCCGCAGCGATGGACGCGACATTGCCCCACTGGCTGGCGAGGGCATGTCTGGTGCCATGGTGGAAGACCTCATGCGCTCAGCCGACCACGAAAGTGCGCGCCACGCCCATGACGTGCACACACTGTTCGAGCGTTACACGGCAACCCAGCCCGATATTAAGGTAGTGCCCCTGCACAGCGCCTATCCGGTGGATGCCCCAAGCATCAGCTTTACCGTGGCCCGTGGCGTGGAAAGCGAGATTATTCCCGCTCAGGCCCGCCTGTCGGATTTTACACTCGTCCCCCACCCCGATTCAGGAGATGAGGTTTCCTCCTCAGAAACACTGCACGCCGTTCTGTTTGACAGTGGACGCCCCGTGGTTATGGCACCACGCACCGCACCACTCGGGCTGATCAAACGCGTGTGCATTGGCTGGAACGGAACGGCTGAATCCTCCTCGGCCCTGCGCGGGGCACTCGCTTGGGCGCACACAGCCGAAGCCGTGCGGGTCCTGCACTGCGGGGACTACCAGCGCCGTGGCCCCAGCGCCAAAGACGTGGTGGAATATCTGGCAGCCCACGGCATTACAGCCGATGCGGTCGAGTTCCAGCCTGTTGAGCGCGATGTGGGCAAGGGCCTGCTGGCCGCCTGCCGGGACTTTGAAGCCGACATGTTGGCCATGGGGGCCTACTCGCACTCCCGCCTGCGCCAGCTTATTCTGGGTGGTGTAACCCGGCACGTGCTGGAAACAGCCAGCATTACCGTCCTGATGAGCCGCTAAGCGGATTAACTTATAAAACCCCCTGCCCCCTCACACACCGTGGGGTGGGTCGGGGAGTTCAAAACTCATGCCGTCCCATGCGGCCTCTACCCCTTGGGGCAGGTTCTGGCGCATCCACTCCCAGTCCATTTCCGTGCCCATATGCGTTAGAATAACGCGTTCGGGCTGGAGAATGGCTTTCCACTCCAGCACCCTATCCAGCCAAGCGTGCGCGCCATGGGGCGTTTTTTGAAAACAGTCCACCATCCATGTCCGCACCCCACGCAGGCAGGCCATAGAGGCCTCTGGCAGTTCCACCACATCGGTGCTGTAGGCAAATGTGCCACACCGAATACCTGTGGACGTTACGTAGCCGTGGTTCTGCTCAAACAGGGTAAAGGCGTGTCCGCCAATGCTCAGGGCACGGTCCAATGTTACAGGCTGCGCATCCAGTGCAGCCCGAAAGAAATGCGGTGGCGTGCAGGGCTTAAAGACATAGGCAAACCGCTCCTGCAACTCCGCCAGAACCTCCGCCGTGCCATATGCGGTAATGGCCTTGCCAATCTGGCGGTTAATGCCCCTTAGCTCATCAATACCCGCAACATGGTCCGCATGGGTATGCGTGTAAATGACGCTATCAAACGCACTTATGCCATGCGCGAGCAACTGGGCGCGTAGGTCTGGCCCGGTATCAACCAGAACACCGCACCCGTCCTCCATCCGCAAAAAAATGGAGGCACGGCTGCGCCTGTTACGCGGTTCGTCCGGGTTGCAGGCCCCCCACTGGCCGTGCCCATCTGCTCCGCCAAGGGCTGGCACGCCAGATGACCCGCCACAGCCAAGCACGCTTATTTTCATACCCGGTTTTCTCCCGCTTTAACGAACCTTGCGGAATAACCGCTGAAAATTATGCGTTGTCTGTTGGGCAAACTCCGCCATGTCCAACCCACGCTCACGCGCAATGCGGCCCGCCGTATGCGCTACAAACGCGGGCTGGTTACGCTTGCCGCGCTGGGGCACAGGGGCAAGGTAGGGGGCATCCGTTTCTACCAGAATGCGCTCTATGGGCAGGTCGCGGGCAACGCTGCGAATTTCCTCGCATTTGGGAAATGTCGCAATCCCTGAAAAACTGACATACCCGCCAAGAGCCACCACACGCCTTGCCAGCTCCGGGCCGGAAGCAAAGCAATGCAACAGAATGGGGAAAGCCCCTTTGGCGGTTTCATCCTCCAAAATGGCCGCTACGTCCTCATCCGCCTGCCGCGCATGGATGATAACGGGAATGTCCATCTCGCGCGCGGCCTGAATGTGCCTGCGAAAACTCTCCTGCTGGAGAGGACGAACCCCCTCCTGCCCATGAAAGTAATCCAGCCCCGTCTCACCAATACCAATGACCTCGGGGGTATCGGCGAGTGCAACAATATCGGCCACTTCAGGGAGTGGGGTTTCTTCCACGTGGTCGGGGTGTGTGCCAATGGTGCACCATATCCGCATATCCGGGCACCCAAAGCCTGTCAGGCGCTTCTGCTCGGCGGCATGGGCCAGACGCGTGCCAATGGTGACCATACCCCCCAGCCCGACCTCTCTGGCGGCATTGAGCAGGCCGGGAAGTTCCTCGTCCGAAAAATGGTCGAGGTGGCAATGAGAGTCGATCAGTCCGGACAGGGGGGTAACGGTCATGACGGCTCCGGTTCAACATAACGGGGGAAAATACCCTGCGGCGCGGGAAGCTGCCGCCCACCGGGCAAAGCCACCTCAAGGGCTGCGAATGTCCGCTCATCTTCGGCAACACCAAGCTGGTCGAGCATGCGGGCCATGCTGTGCGGCATAAAGGGCTGCAACATGGTGGCAATGCCACGGAGCGCATCAAGCAGAACGCGCAGCACATCGGCCATCCGCTCCACATCGGTCTTGCGTAGCGCCCACGGAGCCTGATGGTCGATATAGGCGTTACAGGCGCGGATAACCTTCCACACATCTTCCAAGGCGTCGGTTAAGGCGCAGCGTTCAAACTGTGCCGCCAGCAGTTGCGGCAGAACAGCCACCTGCCCTAAAAGCTTCTGGTCCTCTTCCGTCAGGTTGCGCTGCGGCGGCAGAATACCGCCGCAATTGCGGGCAACCAGAGAGAGCGTCCGCTGGGCCAGATTGCCCAGGTCATTGGCAAGCTCCACATTATTGCGCGTGATCAGCGCTTTGCGTGACAGGTCACTGTCCCCGCCAAACGGCACTTCGCGCAGCACAAAAAACCGGACCGCATCAAGCCCGAACTCTGCCACCAGTTCCCTTGGGTCCACCACATTGCCCAGAGATTTGCTCATCTTCTGGCCTTCAATGGTCCACCAGCCGTTGGCAAAAACCTTTTTGGGCAGGTCAATACCCGCAGCCATAAGGAAGGCAGGCCAGTAAATGGCATGGAAGCGTGCAATATCCTTACCCACAAGGTGCAGGCTGGCAGGCCAGTATGCCATGCGGGGGGCATCTGCATCCGGGTAGCCCAGCGCACTCAGGTAATTGGCCAGCGCATCAAACCACACATACATGACGTGCTGCTCATCACCGGGCACGGGAATGCCCCATTTAAAGCTGGTGCGGCTGATGGACAGGTCTCTCAAGCCCTGTTTGACAAAGCTTATAATCTCGTTACGCGCACCGTGCGGGCCAAGAAACTGCGGGTGCTGCTCATACAGCTCAAGCAAACGGTCCTGATAGTCCGACAGACGGAAAAAGTAGGACGGCTCCTTGACCCACTCCACCGGTGCCCCCGTGGGAGCGACCTTTTTGCCGTCCGGGCCTGCGACCAGTTCATCTTCGCCATAAAAACATTCATCACGCAGGGCGTACCAGCCTTCGTACGCATCCAGATAGATTGCGCCGTTATCGGCGACCTTGCGCCACAGGGCCTGCGCACTGGTAATGTGCCGAGGCTCGGTCGTGCGAATAAAATCATCATACGAAATGGCCATGGCATCGGCCATCGCACGGAAATTGGCCGAAACACTGTCCGCAAATTCCTTGGGAGCCACACCGGCGGCCTGTGCCGCCTGCTCCACCTTCTGCCCGTGTTCGTCCGTACCGGTCAGAAAAAAAACATCATTGCCTGCCAGACGGTGAAAGCGCGCCAGAACGTCCGCTGCGATCGACGTGTAGGCGTGGCCGATATGCGGTGCTCCATTCACGTAATAGATGGGAGTGGTAACATAGAAACGACGGGTCATTCTGGGCTCGCAATCGTCATGGCTTCAATAAGAGCTTCCTGTTTATCCAGATTAAAGCGTTCCGTCTCGGTATGAACGCGCATAATCTGCTCCCATGCCGCAGCAAGGGCCATACACTGGCGGTTTCCTGCCTTTGCGGTCTGGCGCGCCGTGCTTTGCAACTGGTCCGCCAACAGGGCAAAGAAAAGGCCAAAGCCATCATCCTTGCGTAAAACGGCCTCTGCAATTTCGTAACCCCGCAGTGGGGGTACTCCTTGCAACACCTCGGCAACCAGAGCGGTCATGTTCCCGCCTGTGTCTGCCAACAATGCCACAGCCTTGCCCGGCGCTCCATGGGATTGTGACACAATCCGTGCAAAATCCTGCGTGGGCAGGTCCGGCCACAAAAGATGAAGCACACGCTGCATCGCCGCATCTGGCAGGGGGGAAAGCTCAAGCCTGCGGCAACGGCTGCGGATGGTTGGCAACAGCCGACCCGGTGCGGAACTGGTCAGAATCAGCACGGTGGCGGGCGGGGGCTCCTCCAGAATTTTCAGCACGGCGTTAGCCGCGCTGCGGTTCATCCATTCCGCACCATCCACAATAACCACACGCCAGCCCCCTTCGGCTGCCGTGCGGCGCAGAAAGGCGTTAATGGGGCGGACATCGTCGGCCACGATTTCCTGCCGGTAGCGCTGTTTTTTTTCATCATAGCCGCGCTCTACCAACAGCAGGTCGGCATGGGTTGCGGCAGAAACGCGGCGGCCAGCAGGGTCTGCTTCTCGCTCGCCCCCAAGCAGAATACGGGCCAGAGCAAACGCAAACGTGGCCTTGCCAATACCGGGCGGGCCAGTCACCAGCCAAGCGTGGGGCATACGCCCCTTGCCTTGCGCCTCGCGGAACAGGGCTAGCTCGGCAGCATGCCCCTGCAAATGGAGCGACGCCATGCGTGGCGAGGGAACCGTTGCATCAGACATTGGGCAATCTGGGCAAAATTTCCTTCATGATCAGGCTGTTCACAGCCTCTTCGCAAGAATTGTCCGTTGCCACGCACACAATACGCGCAGGATTTTGGCGCGCAATGGCCCGAAACCCTTCGGCAATGCGGGCATGAAAGCCCTCATCGGCCTGTTCGTAGTGGTCTGTTGGCGCACCACGCACGGCAAGCCGCTGGCGCGTGACCTGCCTTGGGGCCTGTAGCAGAAAAGTTTTATCCGGCATCAGGCCCAGTTGGGTCTGCAAAACCGCGATCAGCTCCAAAATAGCGGGGTCACCCTCCGCACGCCCATACCCTTGGTAAGCCATGGTCGAATCTGTAAAGCGGTCGCACAGTACAACCGTGCCCGCAGCCAGAGCGGGGCGGATAACCTTGTCCACATGGTCAAACCGTGCGGCAAAATGCGTCAGAATTTCCGAGCGCAGAGACAGCGGGTTTTTCCCGAACAGCAGCAGTTGCCGCAGGTCCTCCGCCCCGGCAGACCCACCCGGCTCCCGCGTAGCAAGCACCTTATGCCCGTGGCACTGCAAGGCATCCCTGAGCAGGCGGAGCTGCGTTGACTTGCCAACGCCCTCCCCCCCTTCAAGCGTTATGAACAAACCCTGCGCCATGGCTTAAAGGTGCAGCCGTCTGGCGGCACGCCCAAGCAGGCCAAGGGCTGGCACGGCCTGCCCCGCCACAAGCGGAATACTGGCTTTTCTTCCCCCCGGCAGAACCACGTTCAACTGGCCGATCACCTGCCCTTCCTGCACGGGAGCAATAACCGGGCTGTCGTAGTCTATGCCCACATGGGTATTATTCTTCCATCCATGGGGTAACAGCATTTTAAAGTCCTGCGCCGCAACCAGAGGCACGGTCTGGCTGGCACCCATCCAGACTGGTGCCTGCTCCACGATTTCGCCTTTGTTGATGATCTGGGCGGTTTCAAAATTTGCAAATGCCCACCCCATCAGACGTTCACCTTCGCGCCCACGCGCACCATCTGTCGGCAGACCGTTAATGGCCATGACCACGCGCCGTCCATCCCGCTCGGAGGATGCGCACAGGCCAAACCCACCGGCATCCGTGTGGCCGGTCTTAAGGCCGTCAGCCAGCCCCTTGACCACCAGAAGGTTCCGGTTTTCCTGATGTATCTTGTTGAAAACAAATTCTTTTTCTGAAAAGAAATGATAATACTCAGGAAAATCATGGATCAGGCGCAACGCCAGATACGCCACATCCCGCGCGGACATGTAGTGGTTGTCCGCAGGCCAGCCTGTTGCATTCATGAAATGCGAATTACTCAGCCCGAGTTTGGCCGCCGTATCGTTCATCAATGCGACAAACTGCTCTTCCGAGCCGGAAATCCCTTCGGAGAGAACAATACAGGCATCATTACCGGACTGGATAACCATGCCCTGAATAAGGTCCTGCACGGCCACACTCTGCCCCAGAGGGACAAACATTTTGGAGCCCTGCATGCGCCATGCCCGCTCGCTCACCGGCAGCATCTGGTCGAGCTTGAGGCGGCCTGCACGCAACATGCCAAACGTGACATACGCCGTCATCATCTTGGTCAGTGATGACGGGGGCATGCGTTCATCTGCGTTCTTTTCCAAAACAGTGGCACCACTGCCATAGTCCAGAATGCAGGCCCAGCGCGCCATTGTGTCCACCGGCCCCACAGGGGTGGAGGCCGGTGTTTCGGGCACAAGGCTCCCGGCCGGAGCCGGGGCCACGGGGGGAGCGGAAGGCGTTGCCCCATGCCGGGGGCGCGCCAGTGCGCTGCCCACCAGTCCACCAGAGAAAAGGGCTGCGCCCCCTGCGAGTAAAAACCGTCGAGTCTGCAAAGCTATTCCCTATTCGACGACGATGTGAGAACCATTTAAACCATTAGCCAATGCCCGCTTAAGGGCTGCGTCTGCGGCACTTATAGTCGCAAACGGTCCCTGCCGGACAGCCCACATCATGCTTTGGCCAGACATAATGGGCCTGACCACACCACCATGGCCGCCAGCCTGCATCATTGCAGCAGAACGGGAGGTAAAATCCATGGTTTCCACCCAAAGCATGCCCGGAGCCGCATACCCTTGCGCATAGACCACCGGCATGTCGGGCATTTTGGCACCAGACGGTGGGGTAGCAACCTCCGCCGCAGCCCCGGCCGCCACAACCGTAGTACCCCCAGCTCCTCCGAGGCTGGACTGAACGACCTGCTCTCTGGGGGCTGCTGCAATCTGCAACGCCACGCCACCGGGCAGGGCTTCAGCCAGTTGGCGGCTGGCGACCTCGTCCTCCACAATACGGACCTGAGTGGGGTTATTGCCCATACCAAGCAGGTTGGCTGCCTGCGTGGACAAGGCCAGTGCGCGGCCCATCTGTGCGGGACCACGGTCATTGACCCTAACACGGACCTGCCGCCCGTTTTCCAGGTTTGTAACGGTTACAATGGCGGGCAATTGTAGCGTTGGGTGGCTTGCCGTCATGGTGGCCATGCTGCGCACCTCACCATCGGCGGTCAGGTCGCCTACGCGCCCGTTGTCGCGCACGGCAAGGCCACTCCCCTGCCAAGCAAATTCCTCACGCGGGTAAAACCACTGGCCAGACGCCTGCCATGCGGAACCCACGGTATAATGCACATCTTCGCGCGATGGCGGTGTGGGGGAACACGACGCCAGAAGCAGACACCCCCCAAAAACAACTTTTTTCACGTTATGGCATCACCCAGAAGCCCTACGGCCAATGCATAAAAATCCGAAGGATTATACCGGCGGATCACGTTAAAATTGTGGTAAACAATAAAGGCCTCTCCGCCCGGCCCATCAGGGCGAATGACAGCACCTTCCTCCACGGACGAATCAAATACGCCCGCACGCGGCCTTACTCCCTGCTGCTGCCACCACGCAAGGGGTCTGACCTGAGCACGACCAAGCTGGGACTGCACCAATGTGTCGGGCACAAAAACACCCTCCCCCCAAGGCTGCCCGACCAGCCAGCCGGACCCTGCAAGGTAATTGGCGATGGAGGCAAACACATCCCCTTCATTATGCCAGATATCCGCACGCCCACCCGCCGGGTAGCTGGCCGCATAACGCAGGTAGGCGCTGGGCATAAACTGCGGCTGCCCCATAGCGCCTGCGTAGCTGCCAAGCATGGCAGCGGGGGCAACCCCTGCCTGCTCTACTACATGCAGCGCCTTAAGTAGCTCGGTGCGAAAAAAGCTGACCCGCCGACCGTCATAAGCCAGCGTCGCCAGAGCATCGATGACAAAAAAAGTGCCCATGCGCGTGCCATAAGCGGACTCCAGCCCCCATATGCCCGCAATCGCCCCCTTGCCAACGCCATAAAGCCCGCTGATTTGGCCTAACAGATCTGTTCGCGCCTGCACTGCGGACAGCCCGTCATTCATTTTTTTTTCGGTCAGAACCCGATCTTTGTATTGTGCCCATGTCAGTGTGAATTCAGGCTGATGCCTGTCTGCAAGCAACACTTTGGCATTGGGGGCTGCTGTCAGCGCCAGCGCCTGCCTTACAACCGAAGCCGCAACACCCTGTGCTACAGCCTCGCGCGCAACCCCTGCGAGAAATGTGCCATAGGCTCCCCCCGCACTGTGCCCCGCTCGTGGCATATTACGCGCATAGACAGGCGAGGCTGCAAGCAGAGCGCTCCCCCCAAATAGCAGTGTTCTACGTAACATGGGCACAATCCGCTTTGCAGACGACACGGGTATTTACACTATCCTGCTTTTACGTGTCTGTCAGGCTATGTTGCGCTCTTTAATCCTCACGCTATTCCAAGCCCTCTACAAGACGCATTGCCTGACCTGTGGCCCCAAAAGCTTGACAGGTGCTGCGTAAAAGAGCCTGTTGCCGCTGGTTCTGTGCACAAACAGAACAGACCTGCCGCGCTGGAGACCAAGCCCCGTTGTGCTTGACCATTTTCTCGAACTGACTGCCTCACAACCTCTTTTGCAGGTTGTCATTGTTATTCTGGCCACTTTTGTGCTGGAAGATGCGGCAACCGTTATTACGGCCATTCAGGTTCATTTACACATAATCAGCATCCCGCTTGCGCTGGCATCGCTGTATGTTGGCATTATTGTGGGCGATGTGGGGCTGTATGCGCTGGGCGCACTGGCAGCCAAGTGGCCACCCGCCACGCGGTGGATTACGGTGCCCTCTGCTCAGGCGCGGCAGGCATGGCTGAGCAAAAACCTGTTCTGGGTGGTATTTGTCAGTCGCTTTGTGCCGGGCACCCGCCTGCCCCTCTACACCGCCTGCGGTTTTTTGCGGGCAGGATTGCCGGTTTTTACGGCAGCAACCACCTGCGCCACTCTAATCTGGACAACAGCGCTTTTCCTGCTCTCCCTTCGCGTAGGTGGAGTGCTGCTAACCCACCTTGGCGCATGGCGCTGGGTTGGGGTGGCTGGTTTTGTCGCTGTTATCATTCTTATGGGGCGGCTGGTTGCGCGCTCCCAAAAACACAAGATGTGACCCTGCCCATGCCCCCCACCCCCGAGCACGCCAAAAACCCCAACCCGCTCTCTCTGTTTGAGTTCTGGCCCCGCTGGCTGTTTTACACTCCCGTCGTGGCCTACTGGATTCTGCTTGGGCTGCGCTACAGGGATGTCACCCTGCCCACCGCTGCCAACCCGCGCATAACCACAGGCGGGCTGTGCGGAGAGCGCAAGAGCGACCTGCTGGACATGGCTGGGCCGTATGCAAGCCAGTGGATTGCTCCTTACGCCACGTTCACAACCGCGCAGAATGATCTGGCCACAGCCATGGTGGCCATGCACTCCAAAAGCTTGGAATTCCCCGTTGTTGTCAAACCCGACATTGGGTGCAACGGCACTGGGGTAAAGCTTGTCCATGATCAGGATGAACTGGCACGGGTCTGCGCAGCCTTCCCACGCAATATCGACCTTGTTGTGCAAAAGCTGATCACATGGCCACATGAGGCTGGGCTGTTCTATATCCGCCATCCGGACCAGCCCACAGGCCGCCTGACGTCATTGACGTATAAGGATATTCCATTCCTGACCGGCAACGGGCAGGACACGGTTCTGGACCTGCTCAAACAGGATGCCCGCACCAGCAAGGTGCTCCATATTTACACCCCACGCCTGCAGCACCGCCTGCATACCATTCCCGCCAAAGGGGAAAGGCTGGACCTGGTTTTTGCTGGCAATCATTGCAAGGGTGCTGTTTTTCGCAATGGCATCCCCGACATTACGCCAGAACTGACACAGCGCATTGACCAGATCATGCACGACATTCCCGATTTTTACTTCGGGCGCATCGACCTGAAATTCCGCTCAGTGGAAGACCTTGCTCGCGGCGAGAATTTTGAAATCATTGAGATTAATGGCGTTGGGGCAGAAGCCATTCACATCTGGGATTCCAGCACCACCCTGCGCGAAGCCTATGCAGCCCAGTTCCACCATTATGGCGAGAGCTACCGCATAGGCGCAAAAAACAAGGCTGCGGGCTGGAAGCCCACAAACCTGTGGTATGGCCTGCGCCTGTGGCGTGAGCAGAAAAAACTTCTGGCGTCCTATCCACTCAATGATTGACTGAGGGTGCCGCCAGCGCGGCCCGCCGCTCCCGCCCAAGGCGGGAATGGTGCCGACCGTAAAAGTGGTAACAACTCCACCCACACAGCGCATAAGCCGACAGAAGCAGGAGTGGCAGCGGGTCCCCCCCTATACACGCCAGAACCATGTCCCAGCAGAGCGGGGCAACCATAAAGCTGCAAAACAGCATGCCAAGCACTGGCACATAACCAATCCACACCCCACGCACCACAAAGCCGCCAAATGGCACGACAAAGGCGCGCTTGTAATCGGGCGCTGTATTGCGCATCCACATAACAGTAAAGCAGACAATACCAAATGCGGTTGCCGTGCCCAGGCTTACCAAGTCACCAATAATGTCAATCGGCAGTACAGCGGTCGCTACCGCCACCATAAGCCCCAGCACAATGCTGCCGATCCATGGTGTGTGGTAATGCCTGTGCAGGCGTGAAAAGACAGAAAACAGCAAACCATCTTCCGCCATGGCAAAAAAGATTCGGCTCTGGGCATACAAAAGTCCCATCATGACCGAACATAACCCCACCACCGCGCCGATTTTAACAAACAGAGCCAGCCAAGGCTGGTGCATGGCATTGACCGCAATAGCCAGCGGGTCCGCCACATTCAGGCTCTGCCATGGCACAACGCCAATCAGCACAGCCGCGACCACCATATAAACCCCCGTGCAGATCACCAGCGACAGCACAATACCCAAGGGCACATCCCGCTTGGGGTTTTTGGCCTCGGCCGCTGCGGTGGACACCGCCTCAAACCCGACATAGGCAAAAAAGATCACGGATGCAGCACGGAAAATACCGGGAATACCGTAACGGAACCCTCCCTGATAGGCGGGGATAAATGGTGTCCAGTAAGCCGGGTGCATTTCCCACACACCCAAAGCAACAAATACTGCCAGCACGCCCACTTTAAGCACAACAATGAGGGAGTTGATTTTAAAGGATTCCTGCACCCCCACAACCAGCAGGGATGTTACAGCCAGAATGGACAGCGCCCCCAGCAGGTCACACTGCCAGTGCCCCACAATAGACCTGTCAGCCCCCTGATAGACCACGCTCAGGGTTGTGGTGTGCAAAACCGATGGAAAATCCACACCCAGATCTTTGAGCAAACTTGCGGCATAGCCCGAAAATCCGGCAGCCACCCCCGCGCAGGAAATGCCGTATTCCATCAACAGCAGCCAGCCAACGGCCCAGGCCCACCCTTCCCCCATAGATACATAGGCATAAGTATAGGCCGAGCCGGACACAGGCATGACAGACGCCAGTTCCGCATAGGACAAAGCGGTAAAAAGGCAGGCAATCCCCGCGACAACAAAAGACAGCAAAATGGACGGCCCGGCATAGTTTGCAGCCGCCGTTCCGGTCATAACATAAATGCCCGCACCAATGGTTGACCCCACACCCAGCATGGTCAATTGCAGGGGCCCCAGCGTTTTTTTCAGGCGTTGCCGCGTGTTTTCATGCTCTATTCTTGCAAGGCTCTTGCGGAGTGCGGGCGGGCGGGCGTGTTTCATTGTATCCACCACTTACCCCGCGAAGTGGAACAGCAAAAACGCGCCCCCACCAACTACCATGCAGTACCATGCAAAAGGAGACATTGCCCAACTATCGTGTCGGCGGAAGTAACGCATAAGAAAAGCGGTACTGGCCAGAGCGGTCACCCCGGACACAACGGCTGCCAGCAGAGCTATGTGCATTTGCCCCGGGTCAATGGGCGTATGGCGCATTTTAAAGGCTTCGCGCACAGTGGCCGCAATAATGACGGGCTGCGCCATAAGAAACGAGAACCGGGCCGCTGCATCATGGTGCAACCCCCGCAGCAGCCCGCCGCAGATTGTCGCCCCTGAGCGTGACAGACCGGGAAAAAAGGCAAAGCACTGGAAAAAGCCGATAAACAGCGCATCACGAGAGCTCAGGCTTGCCAGATAGCGGACATCTTTGCGGACCACGCTGCCCCGCAGTTTTTCAACCACAAGCAGCAGAACACCATTGAAGAACAAAAACAGCGCTGCCGAGGATGCGGAGCCAAAAACACTGCGCAACCAGTGTTCGAACAAACCGCCAATAATGACCGCAGGCACGGTGGCAAGGCAGATCAGCCATAAAATATGCAGGCTTTCCAGTTGGATACGGTGCCCCAACGCCCCAAATGCCCCTTTGCACAGGGCCATCCAGTCCTGCCAGAAAAAAATCAGCAGCGCGACAGAGGTCCCCATGTGCAACATAACCAGAAACGGCAGGAATGTCGGATCATGCAGATCATAAGACCAGTGCAGCACGGACGGCAGGATAACCGCATGCCCAAGACTGCTAACGGGAAAAAGCTCTGTAGCGCCCTGAAGCAGCGCCATGATAAGTGCCTGAAAAAGGGACATGTACGTTTAGGGTTCCAAACTGGCTGATATCTGAACTGCTGTCCTTGCACCATGCGCCTAAGTGCTGCAAGGATTTCGTCCCGTTTAACTTTTTGCGCAAGCACAACATTTGTAATAGGGGCCACAGCCAACCATGAGCCGACAAAACCACATAGGCGCGATTATTTGCAGCACTCTGGTTCTGGCTGCGGCAACCGGGTTTGGTGTGTACGCCACCGACACCCAGAAAACACCGGGCAAGACATCTTACGAACTTTCTGCCCGTTTTGTCTCGGCCAATGGTCTGGCGCGTGGCGCGGATGTGGATATTGCCGGGGTAAAGGTTGGTCGCGTTTCCAACATTACGCTGGACCCCGCATCCCAGATGGCCATTGTCCGCTTTCGCCTTGATGGCGCACTCCACCTACCAACCGACAGCACATTAACAATAGGCAGCAGCACCCTCTCCTCCGATAATGCGCTCATGATTGAACCGGGCAAAGCGACAACCATTGCCCAGTCCGGGCAGATGCTGACCCACACACGCGAACCCTCCAGTCTGGAGCAGCAGGTCAGCAATTACATTTTTGGCGCAGGCAATCTCGACCAGTAGGCTAATACATTCCAACTTGTCAGTTTTTTTAAAAAAACTGACAAGAACGGATTGACGCTCCACCGTAGAACAGATACATAACCGCCACCAACCAATGGCGGCGTAGCTCAGTGGTAGAGCAGGGGAATCATAATCCCTTGGTCGGAGGTTCAAATCCTTCCGCCGCTACCAAATTCCCAGAAAATCAAAGTATTAACCTTACCTTTTGATCAAAAAGATCAAACAGGCACTGTTAATTCTGCGCCTCTCTCTTCACATGGAGCGGACCTGCACCACCCTGTTCCATATTCATGGTCAACAGGGCGAATGCAGGGTCGCGGAGCGCTGGATCAGCCCTCGGACAGTTCAGGCTGCGGTTCGCTCGACAGGTCCTTGACCTCAGCCATTGCTTCGTTCTCGGATTCCGTCTGGTCGTCTTCATCATCCTCGGACATGTTGGATGATACGCGCTGCTGCCGGGCCGTCTGACGCTCCGCACGTTCCTGCTGGCTTTGCTGCGCAGCCTGCGCCATGGCGTTCAGAATACGGAAATAATGTTCGGCATGCTGAAAATAGGCTTCAGCCGCCACGCGGTCACCACTTCCTGTCGCATCACGACCGAGCTGGAGATATTTTTCAAAAAGCTGCTGTGCTGTGCCTCTGACCCGCACATCTGGGCCATGACTGTCAAAAACATGATTCCGGTTCATCGGAATCTGGCCATTCAATTGCCTGGACGCTCCACCGCTCCCGTTGGAGCGATGGTGTCTGGTACGCATCCGTTTTACATTCATGGGTTTGTCACAGCGCTTTCCTGTTCATGGCACTTTGCATGAAGAAACAGTCCGATACAAAAGGCATGTTCCTGAATGAAGGCCGAATTGTTTTTTCGGAATGGGCTTTTGGCGGCAACCTGTTTTTATTGCCGGAAGAAAAGCCCTTACCGCTCATCCACCGTGGCAGATTTTATGAATCTGCATTCTGCCGCAGGACTGAGCCACATCACAATAACAACGCCCAAGCACAAAGCCAACCGGTTTTTTTATTTTTGGGCAAATGGCAGCCCTTGGCGCAGCACAACACACCGTGCAATCCCGGCAAGATCGGGCACAACCTGCACAACCTCCAGCCCGTTCTGCATGGCTATGGCGCGCAAAGCCTGCTCCTGCCCAATACCCATTTCAAAAATACCAAGCCCATCGCGCTTTAACAGCACGGGTAAGTGGGCACACAGGTAACGGTAGGCATCCAGACCATCGTGCCCACCATCAAGGGCGCGCACGGGTTCATGTGCCCTCACCTCTTCCATCAGACCATCAAGGTCTGTTGTGGGTATGTAGGGAGGGTTGCTGAACACAACATCAAACCGGGTTTGGGGGTTCAGCGCTTCTGCCCACTGGCCTGCCATCATCAACCCGCGCGTTGCCATGTTGCAACGCTGGGCATTGGCGTGCGCCAGAGCGGCAGCGGCCGGGTTGATATCCACTCCAACCCCCCATGCAAAGCGGTACTCGGCCAGTGCGGCCAGCAAAATGCACCCAGACCCCGTCCCCAAATCCAGAAACGAGAGGGCGGCATTCTGGTCCGGACAGTGCTCCATGAGTGTTGAAATCAGGGTTTCCGTATCGCCTCTGGGCACAAGGGATGCGGGAGAGACTGCCAGCTCAAGGCTCCAGAACCCTTTAGTGCCTGTAATATAGGCAAACGGTTCGTGCTGCACCCGGCGCGCAACCCATGCCCCAAAAGGTTCGGCGGCAACACACTCACGCGGGGAAAGTGCGAGCATAGCCTCTGGCGTCAGCCCCAGCGCATTCTGCAAAAGCAGGCGCGCCTCCCGCCGGGGGTTCTCCACCCCTGCCTCGCGCAAAAGTGCCGCTCCATGGGCCAGCAGGTCCTGTACAGGCTGGTGGTGCGGTGTGTTTTCTGCTTTGCTTTGCTCTGTCATTTCAACACATCGTCCGATCCGCACATCACATGCCCACTTTACGCTTTTTATGCGCTCTTAGAACTTTCCCACTCATGCTCGCCGTGGGCCTGCTGGCAGCGCCCGCACACCGCGCCATGGCTGGCGAGTTTACGGTAACGGACGAAAAAGCGGATATGGAAATTTCCGAAGTCTCTCGCATTTATCTGGATGGCAAACTGGCATCCGTATTCCGGCTGGACGATAGTTTACGCCACAAAACTGTGCGCATTCCTACCCCACAGGGGCGTCTGGACCACACCTACACATTGTGCGGCGAAATTACCATTCGCACCGTGGATGGCCGGGTAGAAACGCATGAGGTCAGCAGCAGCGGCATTTTGCACAACCCCGATGGCCACCATTTTGAGGCCTTGGGTTCGGACGGGTTCACTGATTTCTTTCTGGTAGACTCTCAGGACCCAGATGCTGCTGAGCGTGTTCCCGGCCGAGGGGAAGTCTGTTCAACCCCAATCAGCTAAAGCCCGGTTAGCCGCGCGGGTTAGAACCCCGCATCCGCCATAAGGGCTGCCTGCTCTTCCTGCGTTAGCGCATCCACAAACTCATCCAGTTCACCCAGCATCACGCGGTCGATTTTGTAGAGCGTGAGGTTGATCCTGTGGTCCGTGACCCGCCCTTGTGGAAAATTATAGGTGCGTATGCGCTCGGACCTGTCCCCCGTACCCACCTGAGAGCGCCTGTCTGCCGCACGGTGGGCATGGGCCTGCTCGCGTTCACGCTCATATAGGCGCGCACGCAGGATTTTCATCGCCTTGGCCTTGTTCTTGTGCTGGCTTTTTTCTTCCTGCATGGACACGACAATATTGGTCGGCAGATGGGTAATGCGCACCGCACTTTCGGTCTTGTTAACGTGCTGCCCACCAGCACCCGATGCCCGAAACACATCTATGCGCAGTTCGGTCTCGTTAATTGTTACGTCCACTTCCTCCGCCTCTGGCAGAACGGCAACCGTAACCGTGGAGGTGTGAATGCGCCCCTGCGCCTCGGTTGCTGGCACGCGCTGCACCCTATGCACACCGGATTCGTATTTGAGACGGGCAAAAACGCCTTTGCCATTCACCTCGGCAATACCGCAGCGCAGGCCACCCAGTTCGCTCTCGTCATAGTCCATAACGGTAAAGCGCCAACCTTTGAGGTCCGCATAACGCCGGTACAGGTCAAACAGTTCGGAGGCAAACAGAGCGGCCTCGTCCCCCCCTGCTGCGGGCCTTACTTCCAGAATGGCGCTGCGTTCGTCTGCCTCATCCTTGGGGAGTAGAGCCAGACGGACCTCCCGCTGCAACTTTGGGAGTTGCTCGCGCAGTTCCGCCAGTTCCTCGCCTGCGAGTTCCTGCATTTCGGGGTCGGCCAAAAGGGCTTCCGCCTGAGCAATGCCCAACTCCGTTGCGCGCAGGTCGTTAATACGGGCCACAACCGGCTCAATTTCCGCATATTCGCGCGATGCCTGCGTAAAGGCATCCCCGCTTAGACCGCTTGCCAGATGCGCTTCCAACTCCAGCGCCCGGCTGGCAATGCGGTCCAGCCGTTCATCAAGGTTCATTCCGCAAAAATGCTCCGCGCATCGGACAGGAGCGCTTGTGTGGCCACTTCCTGTTCCTGCCCGGTTTCCATGCTTTTTACACGGAAAGCCCCACGGGCCAGTTCATCCTCGCCCAAAAACAGCACATGGCTTGCATTCTGCTTGCCTGCCCGCTCCATGCGCTTACGCAGCGACCCCTTGTACCCGATTTCGGTCCGCACGCCCTGTTGGCGCAGCGCCTGCAAAATCTGGCACACGGCTTTTTCATCCGGTGTGCCAACAGGGATCAGCACCACCGAACGTGGGGCCTGCGGAGCCTCCTCCAGCAACATGGCCAGACGTTCCACCCCGGCTGCCCAGCCGATGGCCGGCACATCCGGCCCACCCATCTGCTTGACCAGACCATCATAGCGCCCACCAGCCAGCACCGTGCCCTGCGCACCAAGGCGGTTGGTCACAAACTCGAACGTTGTGTGGTTGTAATAGTCAAGACCACGCACAATGGCCGGATTAACCGTATAGGCAATGCCGAACAGGTCGAGCTTGAGCCGCAACTCATCCCAAAAAGCACGGGCCTCGGGGGTCAGGAATTCTTCCATCATGGGCGCATTGGCCACAAGTTCGCGGTCACCTGCGTCCTTGCTGTCAAGAATCCGCAGTGGGTTTTTCTCCAGCCTTACCCGGCTATCTTCGGACAGCTTGTCCCCATGGGCGGAAAAATACGTAACAAGCGCCTGCCGCCATGCATCACGGCTGGCGGCATCCCCCAGTGTGTTCAACTCAAGGGTTACGTACTGGGCAACTCCCAGCGCTTCCAGCACCGCATAGCCAAGGGCAATGGCTTCAGCATCAGCCAAAGGCTCGGCAGCCCCCAGCAGTTCCGCCCCGATCTGGTGGAACTGGCGGTAACGCCCCTTTTGTGGCCGCTCGTGGCGGAACATGGGCCCGGTATAAAACACCTTCTGGGGAAGGGACTGGGTGAGCGCATTGGTGACCAGCGCCCGGCATACAGCGGCCGTGCCTTCGGGCCGAAGAGTCAGGCTTTCCCCATCGCGGTCACTGAAGGAATACATCTCTTTGGAGACCACATCCGACGTATCGCCCAAGGAGCGGGAAAATACGCGGGTATCTTCAAAAATGGGGGTAGACCATTCATCAAACCCGTAGAGCCCGGCAATATGGCGTGCGGTGCTGACCACACGCGCATGGCGGCGCTGCTCCTCTCCAATAAGATCGTGCGTTCCTCTTACGGGCTGAATGCTGCTCACGGCCTGTTTTTCCTGATTGAAGCAGCACCTTGCGGGCTGCTCCCTGATCTTTGTCTATTGGGCAAATAAAACCCGCCACAGCCCCGAACATGCCCGGAGCGCGTGGCGGGTGATAGGCGAACCTAGTTGGCGGATGCCATATCCGGCAGCTCAGGGGTTACCCCTTCCTGCTTTGCGCGGGCTTCTTCTGCCTCAATGGCCGCCACGCGCTCTTCAACCAGATCCACAACATGGTTGATCATGTCATCCGCAGCAATTGTATGGTCCTGCTTGCCAGCGGAATAGACCATATGGCGGCCGGAACCACCCCCGGTCACCCCAAGGTCGGTCATAAGGGCTTCACCCGGACCATTGACCACGCAACCGATGATGGAAAGCGTAAGCGGGGTTTTGATATGGGCCAGACGATCTTCAAGAGTCTGCACCGTTTCCACCACATTAAAGCCCTGACGTGCGCAGGACGGGCAGGAAATGATTTTAACCCCACGATGCCGCAGGCCAAGGGATTTAAGAATATCCCACCCGACCAGCACTTCTTCTTCCGGGGCGGCGGACAAAGAAACGCGCATGGTATCGCCCACACCAGCCCAGAGCAGGTTGCCCAGCCCGATGGAGGACTTGACCGTACCTGCACGCTTGCTGCCCGCTTCGGTAATGCCAATATGCAGCGGGTAATCGCACGCATCTGCCAGTTGCTGGTAAGCCGCAACCGCCATGAACACGTCCGATGCCTTCACGCTGATCTTGAATTCACGGAAGTCATGATCTTCCAGAATCTTGGCGTGTTCGAGTGCGCTTTCCACCAGTGCTTCGGGGTTGGGCTCACCGTACTTTTCCAGAAGATGCTTTTCCAGCGATCCGGCATTCACGCCGATACGGATGGAACAGCCGTAATCCTTGGCGGCCTGAACCACCTCACGCACACGCTCGGCACTACCGATATTGCCCGGATTAATACGCAGGCAGGCAGCCCCGGCCTTGGCGGCCTCAATGGCGCGTTTGTAGTGGAAGTGAATATCGGCCACGATCGGCACGTTCACTTCCCTTACGATTTCCGCCAGTGCTGCCGTGCTATCCTCATCCGGGCAGGAAACACGAACAATATCCACCCCGGCCAGTTCGGCACGGCGGATCTGCTCGATGGTCGCCTGTGCATCACTGGTCAGGGTATTGGTCATGGTCTGGACGGAAATCGGGGCATCCCCACCGACGGCTACCTTGCCGACGTGGATCTGCCGAGATTTCCGACGCTCGATATGCTGGTAAGGCCGGTAGCCGCTCATCTTGCATCCTTTTGTCGAGACGACAGTTGGGGGAGGTCTGGCCGCATTTTGCGCGCGGCGGCCTCTCCCGCTCTAGGTTTGGTGCTTTCCTGCCAAAATCAAGGCCGGTTGGCTACAGATAAAGCATGGAAAGAGCCATTCAGTGCGTGCTCAGCCCGTTGAGCTGGCGGGCATTCAGGTCATCAGCACTTGGCTCTGCGGGAGCGGCAACCCGGTGCTGTAGCGGCTTGGCTACACCTGCGGGGCTTGCAACACCTGCACCGTCTCCTGCCTGAGCACTGGGCACAACTGGCTCGTCAGGCTTTGCTGTTATCTTCTTTGCGTCCCTGTCTGGCAGAGCTGCCGCTGTCGGGGGCGGCACTGCCACACCTGATGCCGGCACTGGCCCCACCACGGGTGTGGGGCTTACACCACCGCCAGACTGTAGCTGCCGCATGGCATCGGGTGTGAGAGCAATATGGCGCAACACAGCACCATTACGCCCCAGTGGCGGGGTTGTTGCTGCTCCCTGCGCCAGAACGATCCCCCCTGCATTCCCGACAGTCAGGCTATACGGCCCGTTATCGGAAGGCACCGTCCACGCATCGCCCGGTTGCAGGACGTGATCGTACACAACCTTGCCCGCAGCACTTTTGACCTGCACCCAGCTTGGCGCCTGCGCCTTGAGCATAAGGGGAGCATCCGCACTGGCACTGGCACTGGCACTGGCACTGGCACTGGCACTGGCACTGGCACTGGCCCCATCTGGCGTGCTCTGGTGCGGTTGTTCAACCTCGGGTACCGCACCTATTACCGCGTGATTTTCACTCTCAGGAACACCTGCGCCATCGATGGGTGTTGCCGGCGTGTTTGCCGGAACTGCATCCCCCCCATTGTGCACCACCGGCACGGTCTGTGGTGGCGTTGCCTGTGCAACAACCGGCACAGGGGGCACATGCGCTATGTTATGCTCGGGCAGAATGGAGGCAACCTGCGGCGATGGCGCGTTTTTTGCACTTTCGCCCGGCATAAGGCTTGCCACTGGCGGCACACGTTCTGGTGCTGGGGGAACATGGCCCACAAAACAGTACCAGCCCACATAACTTGCCAGAATAACGGCCAACCCTAATGAAATACTGACTGCGGGCGGCAGGCGCCGGTCTGGTGGCGGATCGGGAAAATCGAGGTCGGGCTTGCGTACGCCCAGCCGCCCTTCCTGCCGATAAAGCTTTAACAACTGGTCGGGGTTAAAGCCCAGAGCCTGCGCATATGTCCGCAAAAAGCCCAGAGCATAGACCTCGGCTGGCAAAACGCTGGCATTACCACTTTCCAGCGCGTCCAGATAAACGCTGCGAATCCGCAACCAAGCGGCCACATCCCCAATGGACCACCCGAGTTGCTCCCGGCGTTTACGCAAAGCCTCACCCACCCCAAGTGCCTCCACATCTGGGAGGGGGGGAAGAGGCGAGCCTTGATCCTGCTCGGAACCTTGGGCGTAGTCAGCCATCCGCATCCATACGACGTTGTTGACGCACCAGTGCCACAGTAGCCTGCGCGACCAGATCTTCAATGATTCGCGCTACAGGCTGCACAGATTTTACCATACCAACAGACTGGCCTGCCATAACAGACCCCTGTTCAACATCGCCGTCAATAACCGCGCGCCGCAATGCGCCAGCCCAGAAATGTTCAATTTCAAGCTGTGCAGCCTCACGCGTCAGATCCCCCGCCTGAAAACGGCGGATAACATCGGCCTGATGGCTGACAAACTGCCGTCCGCCCTCGTTCCCGAGCGCTCTTACCGGAATAACCGGAAAGCGCTCATCAAGCTGGGCAGAGGTAATGGCATCACGCGCGGCGGCCCGCACAAACGCCTTTTTGAACTTTTCGTGAGCAATACTTTCCTCAGCTGCGGCAAAAAGTGTGCCCAACTGCCCACCGGACGCACCAAGCTCCAGATAGGAGACCAGAGCATCCCCACGCCCCAGACCACCGGCCACAAAGACCGGAACACTCTGGATATGCGGTAGAATTTCCTGCGCCAGAACGGTTAGCGAAACCGGGCCAACATGGCCGCCCGCTTCCGCCCCTTCAATAACCAGCGCGTCCACACCCATTTTAACCAGACGCTTGGCCAGCACCAGAGCGGGCGAAAAAGCAATAACCTTTGCCCCTCCGTCCTTGATCGCCTTGATGGCCGCACCGGGGGGAATGCCCCCGGCAAGCACAATATGCCCAACGCCTGCGTCCAGACAGACCTGCACCAGTTCGTTCAACTGCGGGTGCATGGTAATCAGGTTTACGCCAAAGGGGCGGTCAGTGAGAGCGCGGGTTGCCTGAATTTCTTCTGCCAGACGGGCTGGTTCCATTGCCCCGCAGGCAATAACCCCAAACCCGCCCGCGTTGGAAATGGCGGAAACCAGATTACGCTCACTAACCCATGACATGGCCCCGCCAAGAATGGCGTATGGCGTACCCAAAAAGTCGGTCCCGCGCCGCCACAATGCATCAAGCTGTTTGCGCGCGCGGAGGAGTTCCGCCTGTGTGGGCTCGTCGGTCGCTGTGACCGTATTGTTCTGTTCAGACATTATCCAACCCATATGCGGTATGCAGGGCCCGCACGGCAAGCTCTGCGTATTCCGCCGCCACC
>JBDNSL010000014.1:0-43609 GCA_047719095.1 Acetobacter sp. | reverse complement strand
AAAACCGGCGTGCGTGAGAGCGTACCGTGGGTTCGAATCCCACCCCTTCCGCCAATGATAGGCAGAAAACAGCCACAAAACAGGCTGTGCAAATCGTTCTCCCAGGAAAATACCCCTTATTTATTGTGCAAATGACCTTTAGGGATGATTTGCACAATGGCGAAAGCGGTCTGGAAGAAGGTAACTCCCGGCATCTATCTGCGCGGCGAGATGCAGGATCAGGTCAAGATCGCACGGAAGGGTCGCACTGTCGTCGAGACAATGGACAGCCTGACTGAACCCCAGCGTTTCCGGCTGAAGACAATCACCGAAATCGACGGCGGCGTGTATGTCGATCCGCTTCGCGAGAAAGAGACGACGGTTCTCGATCTGCTCCTGCGTTACGAGAAAGAGGTCACTCCGACGAAAAAGGGCGCCCGTCAGGAAACCAGTGTGTTGCGGATGTGGCGGGAACAGGAATGGTCATCCCTGCCGATTGCCTCAATCTCGCCTACTCATGTCATCGAACGACTGTATCTAATGCGATGAACACGCTGTTTGCTATGTTCTCATACGCGATCAACTAATGGCAATATAAAGTCACGAACCCCGTCATGGGCCTTAAGCGGCAGAAGATGCGCCCGGCGCGGCGGGTTATCATGCCCGACTCTGATTACACGAAACTGATTGAAGCGTGCCACACCTGCGGCCCGAAGTGGCTTCCATACATTACATCCCTTGCGATCGAGACGGCTATGAGGCAGTTGGAGATCAGACGGATACATTGGGATCATGTCTTCGAGATGCATATCCATCTGCCTGAGACGAAGAACGGGGAATCCCGCGATGTCCCGCTGACCGAGGAAGCGTCGGCAGTCATCGAACAGATTAGGCTGAACCTGCTGCGCCGGAACGACCGCAGGATGTTCGGCGATCCTGATCAGCCCGTGTGCGCGGGCGGTATCACGCTCCATGCCGTGGTACGGGAATTCGCCGACGCCGTCGCCTGGGCCATGAAGTGGCCGGACGGGTTGAGGCAGAAACACACGTTCCATGACCTGCGCCATGTCGCCATCACGGAACTCAAGAAGGATCATGTTGACGCGATGGATTTAGCCAAGACGACGGGCCATAAGACGGTCAACCTGCTGCATAAAGTCTATTACAATCCCGACCCGGGAGATCGGGCAGCGGACATCCGGGCGCGACGGGCGGCGAGGAGGAATAAGGCAATGGGTCAGTGAAATGGTGTTGGCGGCGGGGCGCGGTTGGGCTTAAATAAAAAAGTAGAAATCCTGATGGGAATGATTATGGCGCACAATATTACTTTCATTTCGTCACAACACAAAGTGAATGAAGAAAAAACTGGCCTTGAGATAGCCGAAGAAATTATCACTAAAGAGATAGCTAACGGCACAACAGACGGTCGGGCTATCGTTAACGCATTAGCGGGCGCGGAGTATCCTCTTGCAATAGTCCAGAAAGGGCACTTAACAAAAGCCCTTGATGCTGCGAAGGAGTTGGCTGTCGATAATTCGCGACTTATTCAGAAAAATAGCGAGTTGGAAGACGAACTGGCGACAGCACAAGAACGAATTGATTTATTAAGGGACGCATTGCAAAAAATTAACTGATGGAAGCTAGGTTGATTAAGTAAATCTACAGCGTATTGATTGGTGGATATTATAGATGTCCCATGTGTGGGTAGCCGCCCGGGAAACAAAGTATCCATCATCATCTCACACCAGACTATTGCGAAAAAGAACGAGTGCTTGACGGCGGTTCGTAAACCACGGATTCTGCTCATTGCTGAATGTAATAAGCCGGGCTGGAGATTTCATATTTCCAGTCGTCGCTTCGACTGAAAGGGGGCTAATTCCCCCATAAAAAGAGCGGTTTTTGAATGAGAATTTTCTCAGCGTAAGAAATGCGGAGATTCTGATGAAGAGTGATCGCTTTACTGACGCGCAGATTATGGGTGTGATCCGCCAGGCTGAGGGCGGCGTCCCGGTTCCTGATCTGTGTCGGGAGCATGGGATCAGCAACGCCACATTTTACCGGTGGCGGGCGAAATATGGCGGCATGGATGCTTCGATGATCAGTCAGATGAAGGCTCTGGAAGAGGAGAACCGTCGGCTGAAGCGCATGTATGCGGATCTGAGCATGCAGACGGATATCCTGAAGGAAGCCCTGGAAAAAAATGAAGCGGCCAGCCTAGCGCCGGGAACTGGCCGTACAGGCTGTGGCGCATCACGGGGTCAGCATTGTGCTGGCCTGCCGGATTTTTGGGATAACGGAGACCTGCTTTCGCTATCGTCCGCGACTGGCAGCGGAGAACGACAGGATTGCCGCTCTTCTTGTGGGACTGACCCAGGCTCACAGGAGATGGGGATTTGGTCTGTGTTTCCTGTATCTGCGCAATGTGCAGGGACAGCTCTGGAATCATAAGCGGGTTTATCGGATCTATCGGGAACTGGAACTCAACCTGCGGATTAAATCCCGCAGGCGCCTGGTTCGCGAAAAGCCCGAAAAGCTGTCGGTCCCAGCACTTCCCAACGAAGTCTGGTCCATGGATTTCATGGCGGACAGACTTTTGGATGGACGTGCTTTTCGGCTCCTGAACATTCTGGATGATTTCAATCGTGAAGGACTGGCGATTGAGGTTGATTTTTCCCTGCCGGCCTGTCGGGTTATCCGCTGTCTGGAGCAGGTTATGGAGGGGCGTGGCAGGCTAGAGGCTATCCGAATGGACAATGGCCCAGAATATGTCAGCCATACGTCGGTTTCATGGGCCGAAAAGCAGGGGATTACCCTGATCTATACGCAACCGAGTAATCCGCAGCAGAACGCCTATATTGAACGCTACAACAGGACTGTCCGGCAGGAATGGCTGGAGCAGCATCTGTTTGAAAGCATTCAGGACGTACAGGAGGTCGCAACACAATGGCTCTGGACATATAACCATGACAGACCCAATATGGGGAAGAGCGGGTTTACACCCGCCCAGAAACTAAAAGCAGCAGCTTAAATTCTCAGTCAGAACCCCACTAAAAATGGGGGGACTACCGAATTTTCGGCTGACCATAATCGCTCATCAAAAGACTATCATTCTCCTCTCCACCCCGATCATGCTATACATTCCAAATCACCCTTCAATCTGCACGGGAGGAAGCAATGACACTCACCGCATCGAACCGTCTCGCCGACCCGGATGGCCGCGCCTGGCTTCGGGCCGCACTGAAGACCGTCAACGCGCCGCTTCCCGTCGGGACGGCGTCCGAAGACATGGTTGATTACGTCCTCAACGGTCATCCTGACCTCCATGCCGCTGTTCGGATTGCCGCGTTGATTGATGAAGTCCCCGGCCCAACCATCGCAAATCTCGTCGCGAGAAGAGTATTCAGTTACAATGAATTGAAAGCCTCGATGGAGCGTATCTGCCCATTCGGCCTCGACGTGAGGGAGACTGCAAATGGAAGATGGATCGCAGAGATGGCAGAGTTCGAGGTGGTACGATCTGCTGCCTGAAGCGATAAGCATCCTCGATGCCGCGGAGCATGACCAATGGACATTTGGCGGCGGAACGGCCTTGGCGATCTGGCTGGATCATCGCGTCTCTTTCGACATCGACATCTTTACGCGCGGATCACTGATCCGCCTGACTTCCCAGTTCTGCGAAGAGACGAAGCGTGTTCTTGGGGCGGCGGGGAAAAGCCAGTTTCCAGGTCATTATCTGAAGCTGGAACTAGCGGACGGCGAGATTGATTTCCTGACGCCGCCCACATTAACCCGAGACCCGACGCGGGAAATGACATTTGAGGAAATCTTCACTCAGGCGGGTCTTCAGTATGCCGGAACAGATGGTGATCGAATCCTTAACGTCGAATTACCGACCGAAATTCTTGTGAGAAAAATCCTATACCGCCGTCATGACTTCAAGCCGCGCGATGTCTTCGATCTGGCCGCCGCTCTGGAATGGTCGCCCGATGTCCTGACCCCCGCAGTTGAGGTCTTCAAAGCCCAGCCGGACATCATCGAGCAGCTTGAAGTCCGCCTTCGTGCGATGCGCCCGGCATATGAAGCCCAGGCCCCGCTCCTCATCAGCCCGCGTCCTGGTTGCGAGCATCTTCTCTCAACAGCCGCAATCGATCTGTGTCTGAACGAAGTGAACAGGCTCAAACCACTGGTGATTGAGCCTGAACTGTCACCTGGGCAGAAGCCGTCTCTCGGCCCGACGCCTCCCATCTGACAACGCCGGAGCCTCCCTCGTTCATCACGATGTCCTTGACTTGAATCAGCCCGAAAGTCATCGGCTCATACCCCGACTGACCTCGCGCCTGACTTCTTGGCCTTTCCCGCCCTTTTCCTTTTTTTCGTCCGATTCAGCCCAAGCGTCTTTCATATCCTCTGCCCGCTGCGCTTCAGACGGTCCCTCTTCAAGAAGTCTCTCCTGCATCACGCGACGGCGGTCGATGTCGCCCTGAACAGCATCATGGGCTGTCCATGAAAATGCCCATGCCATCCTGTCCACGCTGAAGTCAGCGGTGTTCTCTTTTTCACGGGAATTCTGTCCTTCGTAAATGATCTGCCGGTTGACATCGCATGAGGTGCAAACTTGTGCAAATCAGTCTCTGGAATAAGCTATATTAAACCGACACCGTCCGACATGAACCGACAAAAGATGTTGTAAATTCAATATTTTATGAAAAATGTCCAATAAAATCAAAGCGTCACATTCCGTCTTGAAAACCGGCGTGCGTGAGAGCGTACCGTGGGTTCGAATCCCACCCCTTCCGCCAACCCTCATTCTCACAAAGTCTCATAAGCTATCAAAAGCCTTGATCTTCAGGGCTTTTTGCGTTTTCTGTTGCGGGCCATACGCTTGCTGGGCGTCTTTTTACTGAAAACTGTTGCGGATCACATAAACGATCCCGCTCCGACCATCTTGGTCATCCACGCGTGGCACTCCGTGCGCCAGAGGAAAAAGCAGCTTCATCCGCTCCATCTGGCGCTCAGGTGGCAAAAATACGTCACTTACAGCCTCACCTTCATTGGTTCGGTCTGTGAATCATAGCGTCTCACCTAGCTCGATAATTTAATAGGTCCTGAGCCTAGGGTGCGGATGGCCAGATCATTTTCATCCGGTCATTTGCGGGTTTGCGCTTGAAATTTTCCGTAAGCTTCATGGTTTTGTCGGTCTTCTGATGCGCGCTTAAAACGTTCAGATGACCGGCACAAATCCGTTATAAGTCCGAAGAGTTTTTTTCGTAAAAAGTTGCGTTGATATGATTGTTGCCTCGGTTCATGACATTTTGTAAGATCAAAGGACCTTACCAAAAAGTGTGAAATTGCAAGTTTATTCGTTCCTAAGTCAACGGTAGAATTTAAAAAGGGTATGTAATGGCTTATTTAACGGAAGATCAACTTAAGGATATGCGATTTAAACACGTAGGGAAGAATGTAAAAATAAGTGAAAAAGCTTCTATTTATAATGCAGATCAGATAACTATTGGCGATAATACTCGTATTGATGATTTTTGTGTGATATCAGGAAAGGTTAGCTTTGGTCGCAATGTTTTTGTTGCCATATTCTGTAATATTGCTGGTGGAGAAAAAGGGGTAATACTTGAAGACTTTTCCACGCTTGCTTATGGATGCCATGTTTTTTCTCAAAGTGATGATTACACAGGTATGACGCTAACAAATTCGACCATACCTAAAAAATACAAAAAAGAAATTAAGGAAAAAGTTTCAATTGGGAAGCACTGTATAATTGGAACTAACTCCATTATTTTCCCTGGTGTTGCTGTTGCTGAAGGATGCTCCGTGGGGGCAATGTCTATGCTGATAAAATCAACTAAACCATGGGGAATATATTTTGGAATTCCTGCAAAAAGGAAAAAAGAAAGAAAAAAAGATATGCTTCACCTTGAGAAACTTTACTTAGAGAGTGAAAAAATATCCCCTTCAATATAATTTATACAGGAAAGAGGGGTGTGCGTTAAGTAATGTGATAAAATTTTTCAATGAGATGCTGTCTCAAACATAGAAAAATCTTTATGAATCAATGCTTTTGGTAGTTTGAAAGTTCGGAAAATTAGCGTGACATCGACCACACCCCAATCACTTTTAATCCGCGGAACTGAAAGCACGCCTATAGCTCTTTCGGTCGTTATTCCAGTTTATCGTGGAATGGCTACTATACAGGAGCTATGCCTGCGCCTAACAAAAGTTTTGGAGCAAAGGCAAACAACTTTCGAAATTTTGCTTATTGAAGATTGTGGTGGCGATTCATCTTGGGAGGTCATTCAATCACTCACCAAGAATGACCAACGTATCCGTGGGTTTCGTTTGCGGCGTAATTTTGGGCAACATAACGCTCTTCTTTTAGGTATCCGTACTGCTCAAGGTGAATTAATTGCAACAATGGATGATGATCTGCAGCATCCGCCAGAAGAACTTCCCAAGCTTCTTGATCAGTTACAAGGCGTATGTGACGTTGTATATGGCGCACCTGAGCGACAGCAGCATGGGTTAATGCGGGATATAGCGTCTCAGGGCATCAAATTTGTGTTGCAAAAATCTATGGGACACAATGCAGCGCAGAACGTAAGCGCTTTTCGTGTGTTCCGTACGGAACTACGGGACGCTTTTGCCGGTTATAATAGCCCGTTGGTGAACATAGATGTAATGCTAACTTGGGCAACGCAAAGCTTTAGTGCTGTTCATGTTAATCATCAGCCGCGTGAATTTGGCAGGTCTGGCTATAATGTATTCATGTTAGTCCGGCATGCCATAAATATGATTGTTGGGTTCTCAACAATACCTCTGACAATTTCAAGTATTTTAGGATTTGTATTATCTTCTTTTGGTATAGTTGTTTTATTTTATGTTATAATTAAGTATATTGTTGTTGGTGGTTCGGTGCCTGGTTTTCCTTTTTTGGCATCAATTATTGCCTTATTCTCAGGCGCTCAATTGTTAGCTCTCGGTATGGTTGGCGAATATCTCGCCCGTTTGTACCAGCGTTCAATGGGTTCTCCTAGTTATATTGTAAGAGAATCTACAGTGAATTCAATAATAGATTCTATGCCTGAAAATGAAAAATAATATTATTTCATAATCTATCATTACTGTAGATCTTGAATTGGTGGTTTTGTTGCTCTGCTGTAGTTCAGCCTGTCTGGCGTCTACTATTGGCCTGTGCCACAGAGCGATACCAATCTGGGGTTGATGCAACTGATCGACCACCAGTTTCTAAAACGCCGTATTATGGCTCATGGCAGATGACATGGCCTCTACGTCGCCTAGGGCATGGAGCGGGCCGCAAGTAGGGTTGGGAGTTCATGGCGATCATGGAGTGGCTCGCGCGTAGGGTGTTGTCGTGGCCGCTCGGTAGTGCTTATTTGGCCTGCCTGAATGGGCTGGTTAACCATACCAGCGCCCCGGGAGCAGTCGCCAGAGCAGTAACCACTCGAAAGCCAAAAAACAGATTGGCCAAGGAACTCGGGCTATGTGCCAGAAGGGCTGTCAGATAGCCAAAAATCCCTTCAGAAACGCCTAAAGCTCCCGGAATAAGGGCGAAGCAACTGGCTACCTGAGTAACCGATAAGACAAAGCCATAATCCCACAGGGTCAGAGCGCTCCCCACCGGCGCGGCAAGCAGAGTAAAGCCGACCACCATGCAGGCATGGCCAACCAGAGATAACCCCAAAGCATATGCCAGTTTTCCCGGATACTGGCGATAAAGAATGAAGCTATCGCAGAGTTGCGCAACAAAGGCGCCAAGCTTGCCGCATTGCTCAAGGCGTGCCAGCAAGGCTACTGCCAGCGGACGCCTGCCCAAAGCCAGCACAACCATTGGCCCCACCAGCCCACCAGCCGCCACCAGACTGACAATCTGGGCCAGATGAATTAAAAAAGGTGCGTCGTTTGCACTCGGCAGACGCCCCAGACAGGACAGTGCTGCAACCAGCAAAAGTGCTTCCAACCCAAAAATGCGGTCCACAGCAGCCGAGGCCGCAACGCGCGAAAACGGCCCCTTCAGGATACGGGCTGCCATCCACAGGCGCACGCCATCGCCCCCAACGCCACCAAGCAGAAAAACATTAAAAAATCCGGCGACCAAAGTCAGCTTTAGCGCATTATAAAAAGTAATAGATATGCCTTGAGCATTCAGCAGAAGTCGCCAGCGGACGGCGGTTAAAGGCATTCCGGCAAACACCAGCACAATAGCTGCCACCAGATTAAGGGGGTGGAAAAAAATGAATGCAATGTCGTGGATGTTTAGAATGCCGAAATAAAACAGCAGCACCAAAAAGCCAAACCCGACGCATAGTTTGCCGTAAAAAATCGCCCGCTTCATAAAAATCGGCATTCCTTACAAGACAGGATGAAAGAGAGACGGGATATGAGCACTGCCTACTCACGGCATGGGTGTAGGGCTTCATAGGTTGGCGCGACAATGGGCGTCAAGGTTAAGTGATTGCAGGGAGGACAGCGGACCTCATCAGACGGTCTTCACCATGACACATCCGTTGTTTCGATCCACTGTTGGATAGATGTGTGCTCAGGTGCCCATCCAAGCAGTTGTCGTGCATTGACAGCCCGAACCCGACTGTTGGAGCCAATGGCAAAGCGTGCCCAGTCGCCCAGTTCTGCGATGGCATCATCGGCGAACCAACTTTGGGTCTTGCCCTCAAAGCCAAGTGCGTTGCTGATGGCAGTTGCGATTTCGATAAATGACGCTTCGCCATTCTCGGCGTAGAAGTGGGACGCAGAGGGCGCTTTTTCCAGAGCCAGACGATAAAGCTCTGCAAGGTCGCGGATATGAACATTCGACCAGCGGTTCAATCCTGTTCCGATATAGGCACCAGCCCCAAATTTTCGTGACTGCGCATAGAGTTTAGGGAGCTGATCGCTTTTTGCGGGTAGTCCAAGGGCCTCCCCATAGATCATTGTCGGGCAGAAAACGATGGTCCTGATGCCATCGCGCACTCCGGCAATCCGAACGGTTTCATTGATTGCAACGCGATCTTTCCGGATGTCCATCGGGATAAAAGGTGTATCATCGGCAAAGATATCCGGTTGCTCATAAGCTCCACGGGCATCGTCACCGACGACGCTGGATCCGGACGTGTGGAGCAAAGCCTTGCCGCTGCCTTTCAGAGCTTCGAGAAAGGTCTGGATGGATGCCAGATGGTCGGAGTTGGCGGCATGAATGACGGCATCCGCAGCCTTGGCTTCTGCCGCCAGAAGAGTGGCGTCATCAAGTGATCCCT
Organism: Acetobacter sp.; assembly: GCA_047719095.1. Classification (GTDB taxonomy): domain Bacteria; phylum Pseudomonadota; class Alphaproteobacteria; order Acetobacterales; family Acetobacteraceae; genus Acetobacter. The sequence goes on along the minus strand of JBDNSL010000014.1, from coordinate 34,349 downwards.
GAACAGGTGTAATGCCAATTTCCTTAAGAGCCTGTGCTTTTTCCGGCTGCCGCACGAGACCACGAACATCGTGGCCGAAGTCCGTCAGGTAACGCGCAATGGAACCACCAATGTAGCCTGTTGCGCCTGTGATAAAGATTTGCATGCTTCAATATTCCCGAAGAGTTTGGGTAACCTCCAGAAATTTGCTCCCTGCCGAGCGAATGAACTAGATATGATGAATTCAAAGTCTCTATGAATTAAAGGCACAGATATGTTGAGAGACGTCAATCGGTCGGGCGAGATGGAAGTATTTGTAACCGTTGTAGAGGCCGGATCGTTTTCCGAAGCCGCACGGCGGCTCAACATGTCCCCCTCGGCGGTCAGTAAGCTGATGTCACGTCTGGAGGCCCGGCTGGGAATACGGCTGCTCAACCGCTCGACACGGTCCATTGATCTGACGGCAGAAGGGAAGCGCTTCCATTGTGAGAGCCTGTGTATTCTGGAACAGATAACCGCGCTGGAAGAGGGGCTTTTGCATGAAACACCCAAGCCGAGGGGAGACGTTCGGGTCAATATGAACCTACCTTTCGGTCTACAGTTCGTGCTTGATCATTTGCCCGGATTTCTGGCCCGTTACCCCGAGGTCCGCCTTGTTGTGGATATGACAGATCAGGTTGTAGATCTTGTAGAACATCATGCGGACGTTGCCATTCGGGTCGGTCCCATGCGCGATTCAGGGCTTCTGCAAAGAAAGCTCATGGAAACGCATTTCGTTACCGTGGCTGCTCCGTCCTATCTGGAGTGCCATGGCATTCCACAAACGGTAGACGCGCTGGAAACGCATAATTGCCTGACGTTCGCCTTCCGGCGGCATATGCCACAATGGCAGTTCCGGGATGAGGCAGGACAACGACTAACTTTTAACCCAAAGGGTAATCTCCTTTTGGGAGATGGGGAAAGCATGCATCGCCTAACGCTTGCAGGTGCTGGAATTGCACAGCTTTCACTGTTTCAGGTTCAAAAAGACCTTGCTGCGGGAAAGCTTGTTCCTGTTCTTGAAAAATTTTCCGTGCAGGAGCCACAGGCTGTCCATGCCGTTTTTATGGGGCCACATCGTTATATACCGCAAAGGGTCCGCGTCTTTATCGATTATCTGGCCATTCATCTCGGAGCAGGGCATCATATGGCCTGAGGTATGAAGTTTGCACAGTTCCGTCCAGATTTGCAAAATTTTCAGCCAGACATAAATGTTTTGAATGAGGCACCGCCGCCTGTCGGCGCTTTGTGGGCGTGCCAGACGGCAATCTCACACGCCATACGTCAGAGAGAAAAGAAGGCCAGACCAACGCTCTTTGTGGCGTTCAGGCAATAAAAACCTTTCATGCACAGGCCCCCTACGGCAGTAAGCCTGTGCATGACAGCGGCCCTTGAGCCTAAAACATGAAGCGCAGTGTCTGCATATAAAACACGCCGGATTTCAGCCCTGCCTGCTGCACGGAGTGGGATGTCAGGACACCGGCTATGTCATGCGTCCATTCCCAATGTGGAAGAAAGTTCCATGAGACCTGAAACTGGGGAATGGTGCCAATATAGCCACCGTGCAAACCATTGCGTGGGGCATAGACCTTGCCAATACCATACAGGGCGTCCTGTGTGCTTTCGCGCCAGAAAAAGGGCACATGCAGGCGCAGTTGCAATGTAGGCAACGGCTTTGTCTGTACCAGTGGGCCAACCCCCACCAGATTCTGGCTGGTCAGGGATGTTGTTACGTCATTATAGTAGGGGAGTGGCACATAGGGTGTTGCAAACGTGCCAACAGCTCCTTTGCTGTTATTGTAGTTCCCGCCCGAGAACACATCGGCCTGCACACCAAAGGCCAGCGGCCTTGGCTGATGGGGCAGGTTGTACAGAATGGTGCCGTTAACAGCAAAAGCATGAACAGGGCGTATGGCACCGTTTTTGGCGGGTCGAAATTCCCCACCCTGATACATACCGGTCAGGTTGACGTTAAAGTTCCCCAGTTTTCCCCATAGTCTTCCCCCTTCCGTGTCACGCCGGGTGGAACCATTTGCCAGTTGGCCTGCCTGTGCCGTGGGAATGGCGGCCAATGTGCCATTGTAGAGATAGCCGATAAAAAAGGCATCGAAGTAAAGCTGGGAGGGGCTGTTTAAAAAGCGGAAAGCAGGCAGGGCAGTTGATGTATATGCCCCATAAAGCCTGCCGCCATAATTGGTCCCATCGGAGAAAATACCAACAGGTTTTCTGTCGGTCTGCATAAAGTCAAAAATATCCACCCGGAACCGCTTCCATATGGCATAGCCCCGAAAACCATCCCATGTCTGCTGCACGTTTGGCAGATCGCGGATGGACTGCATGCTTGTCGGAGCATCCAGAAAGAGCTGTCGCCCCCCCATGACACCCATATGAGCGCCAAGGACCTTGCCATTGAGTTCCACAAAACCCTGTTGCAGATCAAGCCTTTCCCGCTGAAGGCCCGCCTGATAGCCGTAGTAGTTGCTGCCCCCGGCCTCTGCATTGATCAACTCGGCATAAACCCGCACATGCGATCCCAGATGCAGGTCACCCGCATACTGGTTACGCAGCAGCACCATGTTGGAGTTGCTTACCCCGGCTGTTCCCATCATGGGGTGGTTTTGGAACGTATAGCGCAGGCGGCTTTCGCCACTCAGGCTTAACCAGATGGAACCACTGTTGTTGAGCGGAATGTATTTGAGCCGGTTAAACCAGTCCTGCTGGCGTTTTTGTGGTGGTGTTTTGGCCAGATAACTCCAATCTTCCGCCCAGCGTGCCTGCCCGTATGGTGCCACAATGCCAAAGCCCGCAGCGGACCCGTCCCCCCCACCAAAAAGGCCCCAGCTGTTGGGGCGGGTTGGGGGTATGAGCGGCTTTGTCAGGTGGGCGGCATCTGGCGCGGGGGTGCTGGTAACCCCGGTTATGGTTGGCAGAGGCCTGGCCACCTCTGTTCTGGTGGTAAGGGGGGCTTTGTTATCCCGCACGGCAGTGTTCTGGTTTTTTAGTGTTTCAGCACTGGCAAGGGTATTGCCGCCCAGAAACAGCAGGGAAAGGACACTGATACGGTGTGCTGAACGCCCCCGTTTGACCGGTCTTGCGTGAATGGACATGCTCTGTCTCCACAATCTGATGTGCTGTGGCGACCGGGTGCAAGGCAGGGGGGACCGTTTCCATAATGCGACGTTTGAAAAAACGTAACATTATGGAGGGGGTATGCGCCTTTTGTTCGGTCGCGCAGCTAAAGGATGCGCTGTTCCCCTTTAGGGGTGTTTTTTAAAACGGTTTGTACGGCAAGAACTTGCCCGAAATCCGGACATTCACCCTGTCACCCGCCGGGTCCGGCTCACGCTCGATATGCATACGAAAATCAATGGCGCTCATAATGCCGTCCCCGAACTCCTCGTGGATGAGTTCCTTGATGGCCGGACCATAAACACTGACAATTTCGTACCACCGATAGATGAGTGGATCAGATGGTGCGCCGCCCTCCAAAGTGCCTTTGGAGGGGATGCTACACAGCCATGGCTGCGCACCGGCCTGTAGGCCGAGCAGGGCAATAAGGGCCTGTGCCTCGTGCGGCTGAAAAGCCATCTGCCCCAGGCATGCGGCTGTGGTCCATTCCTTGCTGCGGCCGACAACAGCGGCAATTTCCGCCCAGCTTACACCTTTTTCCACCCGGGCTGTTACAAGTGCTCGTGTGACATCTGTGCGTGATGCGTACATGGTTCTGTTCCCTTGTGCTTAATGGCGGGTTTGTTGGGCCAGTGCGGAGCGACGCACCAGAAAATCTACCAGATGGTTGCGAAGGTCATAAAAACCCGTTTGGTGGTGTAGAGATGTCCGAACCCGGTTGCGCGGGAGAGGGTTGTCCACAATTTCTGCAATATGGGCCTGTGGGCCGTTGCTCATGAGTATGATCCGGTCGGCCAGCAGAATGGCTTCGTCCACGTCATGTGTGATCATGAACACGGTCTGGCCTGTTTGTGCACAAATCCGGAGCAGCTCATCCTGAATGATGCCACGGGTCAGGGCATCCAGCGCGCCAAAGGGTTCATCCATCAGGAGCATGTCCGGTGTGGTGGAAAAGGCGCGGGCAATGCCCACACGCTGGCGCATGCCGCCAGAAAGCGCGGACGGGCGCTTGTGCTGTGCATCATGCAGGTTAACCATGTTGAGGTAGTGCAGGACCTGCTGGTGCACATCCGCCCTGTTCATGCCCCGGTGGCGTGCGCGCACTGCCAGCGCGACATTCTGGGCAACAGTAAGCCAGGGCATAAGCGCATGGCCCTGAAAAACAACACCCCGCTCCAGTCCGGGCTTTGTCACGTGGCACCCGTTCATGCTGACATGGCCTGCCGTCGGGCGTTCAAGCCCTGCCAGAATGTTCAGGATGGTGCTTTTGCCGCATCCTGAATGGCCGATCATGCAGACAAATTCACCCCGGTTGATGGAGAAGGAGATATTGGAAAAAATAGCTGGGGTACTGGCCCCATAGCGTTTTTCCAGATTATGCACATGCATGAGCGGGGGTGTGGCGTCTGTCTTATTCTGCATAGCCAACACTCCGCTGGAGGGCGCTGAACGCGGTATCAAGGATCATGCCCGTTACCCCGATCAGCAGCACTGCGAGAATAACATTGGAGATGGACAGATTGTTCCACTGGTTCCAGACAAAATAGCCAATGCCGGAACTGCCCACCAGCATTTCGGCGGCAACAATGGCCAGCCAGGCAATGCCCAGCCCGACCCGCATACCCGTAACAATTGTAGGGGCGGCTGCGGGCAGGATAACCAGCCACATGCGGCGCATCCAGCCCAGTTCCAGCGTGCTGGCAACTGCCAGCCACTCCGCGCGGACTCTGGCAACCCCGAAGGACGTGTTGAGCAGAACAGGCCAGAGTGCGCAGATAAAGATAACAAAAATACCGCATTCTTCGGCATTCTGTATGGTGTAGAGGGCTATGGGCATCCATGCCAGTGGCGAAATCGGGCGTAAAACCTGAATAAAGGGGTTAAGCCCGCGCGCCAGCAAAGGCATCTGCCCCATAAGCAGGCCCAGCGGCACGGCTACAGCCACGGCCAGCCCGTAGCCGATAAAAACCCGCAGCAAGGATGCGCCAAGTTGCCAGCCAATACCCCGGTCGTTGGGGCCGCTGTTATGGAATGGTGCGCGGAGTTGGAGCCACGCATCATGCCCAAACTGGCTGGGGGATGGAAAACCGTGGCTGGCAGGGGTGGCGGTTGCCGTACCCATGAGCTGCGCGTATTCCGCATTGTCTGCCCGTATGACCTCTGTTGGGGGTGCCGCAGGCAGGGTAAGCACCTGCCAGGCCAGCAGCACGCCCGCAGCCAGTGCGCCACTCAGCAGATAGGCTTTGAGTGTTTCATGCCTGCTGGCCATTACCTCTTTCCATTTTCAGCAAAGGTGGAAGCCGGATCAAAGGGGGTACCCAAAACCTGAATGGGGGGGTAATCGCTGGCATAAGGCGGGGCCAGCTCCGGCAGGGCCAGTGCTGCGGCCTGCTGGCGTACATCCCTGAGCATGAACACGTCCTCTGCCACCGTGCGGGCATCCACGGGGGTGTTGAGGTAGCCCCAGCGTTTCATCTGCTCGATCATCCATATGGCGGGCGAATAATAGGGGAAGGGGCTAAACCCGGCGCGCGATGGCACGTTGCGTACGCTGCCCAGCCCATCGGCATAGTGGCCGGTGAGGCCTTGGCGGATAACAATTTCGGGCTGATTGAGGTATTCGGCTCTTGCAAGAATAGCCGCAGCATCCTGCCTGTTTTCGGTTTGCTGCATATAGGCTGCGGCCCGGATCATGGCGCGTTGCACAGCCCCATAGGTGTTGGGGTGCGTGCGGATAAAGCTTTCCGTCATGCCCAGTGCGCAGCAGGGGTGCCCGTCCCAGATCTGGGAGGTAAGGGTATGCAAAAATCCGGCCTGTTCCGTAACAGCACGCTGGTTGAAGGGTTCTGGCCCTAAAAAGCCGTCAATATTCCCGGCCTTCAGGTTGGCCACCATTTCTGGCGGTGCGGTTACGCGCAGGGTTACGTCCTGATCAGGGTTTAGGCCATAATGCGCCAGATAGGCCCTGAGCAGAAAATTATGCATGGAAAATTCAAAAGGAATGGCAAATGTCATGCCTTTCCAGCTGCGTGGGTCCCGCCGGTTCTGGTGTTTGAGGGCAAGCGTGATGGCCTGCCCGTTGGTATTTTGCATGGTAACCGCCCGTACCGGCGTAGGCGCATGCCCCGCTCCGAGAGACAGGGCCAGTGGCATGGGGGAGAGCAGGTGGGATGCGTCAAAATTACCGTTGAGCAGGTTGTCGCGGATAAGCGCCCACCCGGCGGTTTTTTGCAGCTCTACTGTAAGCCCTTCCGCCTGAAAAAGCCCTTTGGCCTGCGCCATAATCAGTGGTGCTGCGCAACTGATAGGAACAAAACCGATTTTAAGTGCTGTTTTTTCGGGTGTGCCTGTGGGTGCGCCCAACGGTACGCCAGAGGGTGTGGCGGCAAAAGTGGGGCCAACGGCACCACTCAGCGCGGCGGCAAGGGAGCTACCCAGCAGCCCCCTGCGCGATAGGGGCAGCCCATGCGTGCCACCGCACGCGCAAAAGGAGGCCGAGGTGGTATTATGACAGGCCAGAGTGGAGGTGCGCGACGTGTGGCCCGAAAAGAAATGTCTTGTCATAGCATCAGACCTCCAGAGTTGCGGTAACGGTGGTGCCGCTGCGTTGGTGCATGACCAGCCGCTCCGGTGTGTTGTGTATGGTGTGCCAAGCTGCCGCAGGGTTGGGCTGGCCGCGGAGTTCCAGCGGCAGGCTACGGTTTTTCAGGCGTATGGTGGGTGGGCTGTGCTGGTAGCCTGCGTGGGGCAGGCCCAGTGCGGCATGGGCAAGGGCATCGGCCTGTGCGGCAATGGGGCCAATATAGCGGCACGGCTGCCCATTCAGGCTGATGCAATCGCCCAGGGCGTAAATGGCGGGGTTGCTGGTTTGTAGCGTATGCGGGTCCACGGCAATGCCTTGGTCCGTCTGTAGCCCGGCCATGCGCGCCAGCCTGAGGTCGGTTTGCAGGCCAATGGCGGCAATTACGCAATCGGCGGCCAGAACCTGCCCCGTATCAAGCTGGATGGTGGCTCCGTGCTCCGCGCGTGTGATGGAGCACACAGTGGCATTGGCAACAACAGTTACACCACAGGCGCGCAACTGTTGTTGCAGCCGTGCCCCAGCCTTTGCGGGCAACAGGGAGCCAAGCGGGTAGTGGCCGCGGTGCACCAGTGTTACGCAGTGGCCTGCGCGTGCGGCATCTTCTGCCAGTTCGCACCCGACCAGCCCCGCACCCACAATAACAATCCTGCGCGTACTTTGCCCGATCCGTGCGCGCAGCCCGGCCCATGCGGCCAGTGTATTAATCCGCCAGACCAGATTGGCAGGGAAGGCGGGTTGCTCAACAGGCCGTGCCCCGCAGGCCAGCACCAACCTGCCATAGGGCAGGGTGCCGCGTGTTGTGCGCAGGTGGTGTGCGTGCGGGTCTATGCCTACGGCCACGGTGTGTGGCAGCAGGTGTATATGCAGGCGTTGCGCTGCATCCTGCCCGCTCTCCTGCCGCAGTCCTGTGGCCTCCAGCCCGCGGGAGAGCGCAACGGATAGCTCAGGTTTGGCGTAAACATCGGCCGGGCAGGCAGCCACCAGCGTTATGGGAACGCGCGGGTCCAGTGCGCGGAGCCTGCGGGCCACACTCCAGCCTGCCGCCCCCCCTCCTACAATAACAATGGCAGGGTTTGTTGCCTTTGCACCTCCTGCGCGGGCGGGCGACACCTGTGGGGCTACTGCCTGCGTAGGGGCAGGTGCTGAGGGGGGCAGGGGTTCAAAGTCCGCCTTGCCCACCCCGCACAGGGGGCAGTACCAAGTGTCGGGAATATCTTCAAAGCGTGTGCCCGGCGGCAGGCCGCTATCGGGGTCCCCTTTGCTTTCATCATAGATCCAGCCGCAAACTTTGCAGATGTATACTGTTATGGTGGTGTGGGGGGGCGGTGCGCTCATACGGGCACCTCCTCTTGGGCAAGGCGTGCCATCTCATAACGTAGGTGTTTGATGGCGGGGGTCACAATGGCCACAAACTGGGCCTCGCGCACACGCCGTTGTGGTGCCGCACTGCTCAGGTAGCCCCGCGCTCCCTGATGCAGTAGTGCGGACTGGGTTGCGCGCAGTGCCAGTTCCGCCCCGTGGGCGCGTATGTCCAGAACATCCAGCAGGTAGTCCCGCTCGTGTGGCGCAGGTGTGCGGGCCAGTAACTGGACGCGCTCTTCAAGAGTTTTTAGTTCAGCAGCCAGTGCATCTGGGCGGTCGTGCAGATACTGGTTGACGTGGCCTAGCGGCCCTTCGACCTCGTACATGCTATCAATTGCACCCTGAATAATGCCAGCCGCCATGCCGCATTGCAAAAGCAGGAACGGGGCTTTGATCTGTTGCAGCAGGGGGGCTGCGGGGGCGGCAATAACATCCTGCTCGGGCACAAAATGGGCCTGTAGGCGTATGCCCCAGGTGCTTGTGCCCTCCATGCCCGAAAAATGCGGGCATTTGAAAAGCAGTTCCGGCCTGTCCAGCCGGAGCAGGAACAACACCTGCTCTGTCCGGGCATCTCCCAGACTGGCAACCGCGCCGCAATACTGCCCCTGCGCAATATGGCTGACCCACGGCAAGGTGCCATCGACCGTATAGCCCCCTGCAACACGGGTTGCATGCAGGGCCATTTTTTCTATTCCGGCCTGTGCCTTTATGGGGTTGGACAGTGCGGTGCCCCCAAAGCGTGCGCCCTTGATGTGTTGGGCCAGTAGCTCGGTATTCAGGCTGGTATGGGGGGCTGCGGCAAGATAAAGGGCGCACGCCATGTGGCACCAGACCAGAAAGCCGGTAGAGCCGCACCAGCGCGAAACTGCCGCCACCGCGCGCACAGCCTGAGCAAGATCGGGGTTGTTCCTGCTGGCAAGGGGGGAAAACAGCCCCGCCTGTGCCAACTCCTCCAGCACGTCCAGCGGATAATAGCCGGTCTGGTCTATGGTGCTGGCAAGGCTGCCCAGACGGGTCCGGGCAATCTGTTCGATCCTGCCGGACAACCCCTCACAACCGGTGTTCCCGGTCGTGGACGCGGCTTCTGGCGGGAGGTCGGACACCGGATGGGAGGGGTGTGGCAGCATGATGCAATCAGTCCGTCAGGGTGACAGTCAGGGGCACGGGGTTGCGCAGGGTGTTGGCAACCGGCGAGAAATAATTGGCGTGGTCCACAATCTGGTTCAGCACCTCGCGCGGGGCGTCTCCTTCCACATTGACGCGGACCCGCACCTGCCTGAACCCCATATCCTGCGGTTGGCGCTCGGCCCCACCGGCCCCCCATGCTGCGGTATTGCCAATATCGCCTTCCAGCCAGAGTTCCAGCTTGCTCAGCCTGACCTGCCGGTAGGTGGCAACAGCAGTAATACCCACGGCAAGGCAGCCCCCTAGTGCGGACAGTACAATTTCGCCCGGTGCGGGGGCCGTGTTCTGCCCAAACAGGTGGAGGGGTTCATCCACAACAACGGGGGCATGCCCTTCCACGTAGCTCAGGGTCCGGTACTGGCCCTCGGTCACGGTATGCACCTTGTTGGTACCATGGCCATTTGGGTTTGCCTTGCCTTTTTCTGCAAATTTGAGAAGTCCCTCCCGGTCGATCGGGCGGAGGTAGGTGGTAACGGTGGCGGTATCGGACATTGAGAAAACCTCATAAACAACTATTTTATATGGTAATATCATTTAGAATCGTTAATTATGGGTATACCGGTCTGTCTACCTCGTCAACAAAATAACTTTATGGTAAAAACACCGCCATGACCGAACCCGCCCACACGCTCCACCCGACCTACGCCCCCGACGCAGACCCAGACGAACAGGTAAGGGATGCAGGAGAGGCCCTGATTACAGCCGCCATCTGGCTGTTCTGCCGCAATGGCATCAGAAATACCGGGATAGAGAAAATTATCTCGCGGGCCGGTGTTTCAAAAATGACGTTGTACAACCGCTTTGCCACCAAGGAGGGACTGGTTTCCGCCGCGCTGGAAAAGGAAGCTGAGCAGTGGCGGGAGTGGTTTTTTGCTTCGGTCAACGCGTATGCGCCAGACCCACGTTATGGGCGGCTTTTGTGCATTTTTGATGCGCTGTTCATCTGGTTTGAACGCAAGGACTATTTTGGCTGTCTGGTCATGAAAGCCGCGATAGAATTTGATGACCAGTCTGTTGAGATCACACGTATTTTTACAACCCACAAACAGGAAATGGACAGCTACCTGACCCACCTGTGCGAGGAGGCAGGGTTTGCCGCACCCGGCCGCATTGCATCCATGCTGACCACCATTATTGATGGCTGTATTGTTAAGGCTCTGGTCAGCCGCAATGCCCATGTTGCCATTGAGGCAAAGGATATTTGCAAATCCATTTTGGATACGGAAATAAATTCCCGTAGCTGATGCCTGCGGCTCCATAAAAACCCGCAAGGCTACCTGCATATGATCCTTGGTGGGATTGTCTTCTAAAAAACCATGACTATAATTGAAAGTTTTTCACGCCTGAAATAACGCAGGAGTGTGCGTAAGAGCTGTCTTGTGTCTGAGGTGGGAGTGATGGAAGCATGTGCTCCGTGCTCCGTGCTCCGTGCTCCGTGCTCCGTGCTCCGTGCTCCGTGCTCCGTGCAGCCCAGATTGTCTGGTGCGGCGGGGACGGTTGCCTGTGCTGCAATCGGGCCAATAATGAACATTTAGTAACTTATGGCATCATGCTGTACCCAAATAGCAACATATTTAATTTTTAACACGTGCGGTGGATACAAAATTATTTGACCAAGATATAAACGCGAACAATTCTCATTTTCACCATAGGGGTTCCAAATGCGCTTTTCCCGTTCTTCAATCGGCTTTATGAGCCTGTGTACCGCGGGAATATGTTTAACCTATCCTCTTGCCTCCAACGCCGAGACCGCCGTGTCTCAGGATTCCGAGAGTGCACAGGATGAGTATGTCGAGGTCAAAGCAAAACATTCCGGCTACGTTGCCACCAACACATCCATTGCAACCAAAACAGATGTGCCTTTGCGCGAAGTCCCGCAGTCTGTAACGGTTATTACCCGTATGCAGATGGATGAGCAGCATGCGCGCAGCATATCGGATGCGTTGAACTATTCTGCCGGCGTTTCTGCCGGTAGCCGACCGGGCAGCCGGTTTGACAGTATTTACCTCCGTGGGTTTGGCGGTTTTGGTGGAAGTGCCAACTACGTACAGTTTCTTGATGGAACACGACTGACACAGGGAATTTCCTATGCAGTACCATCATTTGACGAATATTTTATGCAAAGTGTGGAAGTGCTGAGAGGCCCTGCCTCTGTTCTTTATGGGCAGTCCAGCCCGGGTGGTTTTGTCAATATGACAATGAAAACGCCCACAGCCAGCCCCTATCATGAAGTCCGGCTTGGCACCGGCTCTTATGATTACGGGGAGGCCATGCTTGATATGTCCGACAAAATCAACAAAAGCGGCACCCTGAGTGCGCGCCTGACTGCGGTTGGCCGCACAGGCAACACGCAGGTCAACTACACGCAGGACCACCGTATTGGTGTCATGCCGCAAATTGCCTGGCGGCCAACAGAGCGCACGGACCTTAATATCCGGCTGTTTTATCAAGATGACCCATCGTCCCTGTATGGTATTGCGCTGCCTGCTGCGGGTACGGTGCTGCCCAACAAAAATGGCAAGCTGCCAACAAGCCTGTTTACGAGCGAACCGGGCTTTGACCAGTACAGACGTACAGAATACATGACGGAAATTGCCTTCCGCCATCGCTTTAATGACATGCTGACGTTACGGCAGAATTTCCGCTATCTGCATCTTGATTCTGATTTTCGGTCAATTTCCTTGCGGGCACTGGCGGCAGATCAGGCAACGGCCTCGCGGATGTACACCATCTCGCGTGAGCATATGGATGCATTTAACAGCGATAACAGCCTTGAAACCCGTTTTCATACAGGTGGTGTCAAGCATACGTTAATCGCCGGTATAGATTACCTGCACAATGCATCAGATCGTGTGCTTGGTAATGGCACAGTTGCATCGCTTAATTTGTATAATCCGGTTTATGGCGCTCATTTCAACCCTACGGCTACGAGTGACGCCACGCAAATTCTGAACCAGTTTGGGCTTTATATCCAAGATCAGGCCAAGTGGAAGCGCTTCTCCTTTATTCTTGGTGGGCGGTTTGACTGGACAACAATGGATACAACTTACCACTGGGGTGGAAAATCAACATCTTCTTCCGCACGCAAGCCAACCTATCGCGGGGGTATTGTCTATTCGTTTGACAATGGTATTTCGCCTTATTTTTCTTATAGCACATCGTTTATGCCAACGGCTGGGACAAGCTATGCCGGGGCTTCCTTTAAACCCACAACAGGCAACCAGTACGAGGTGGGGGTTAAATACCAGCCCAACAAACTGCCTATGACCATTACGGGGTCAGCCTATACCATTCATCAGGAAAATGTTCTGACAACCGACCCGGCCCATACAACCTACAATATTCAAACTGGTGAGGTCCGTTCCCGTGGTTTTGAATTTGAAGCACGGGCACACCCCCTGCCGGGATTAAACCTGATTGCCTCCTACGCGTATAACGATATCCAGATCAGGCATGACACGACCGCAAGCAACATTGGTAACCGCTTGCTTGCAGCCCCCGCCAATACGGCTTCTGGCTGGGTCAGCTATACTTTCCAAAGTGGCAAGGTAAAGGGTTTTGGTCTGGGTGGTGGCGTACGGTACAATGGCTATAGCTATGGTGACAACGCCAACAGCTTTAAAGTGCCCGGCTATACGTTGGGTGAAGCCGAAGCCCATTATGATATGGGGGGGGCTTTCTCATCTTTGAAAAACCTGTTGCTTCAGGTTAATGCGACCAATATTTCCGATCGTAAATATGTTGTGGCCTGTGCGTCCAATGTAAACTGCTTTTATGGAACGCGCCGCACCATTCTGGGGAGCATCCAATATCGCTGGTAATGTTTTCTGGTTGGTAAATAAATAAGTATTCGTACAGCGCGGGGTAGAGCGGGAAGGGGCAGTGCTCTTTTTTCAGGTCTTGTTGTGCCCCGCGCCTGTTATTGAGGCGGCAGTTTTACGGCCTCTGTTCTGGCGTTGAATTGGGTGGGGAATTCCATATCCGTAGTAATTGTCCCTCATAAACTGGCGTGTGACGTTTATTGATCGTCTGTTACGCACTATATGCAAGGTTTTGTGGGGGAAATATCAGGTATACGGTGTTAAGTAAGCAGCGGGGTTGGGTATGCCAACTGCTTACTTCGTGACCATTTTTAACGGAACAGGCCAGATTCTTTTTTAACAGCCGCCTGTCCTTCCTGTTCGGCCTGAGAGCCTTTCTTTTCCAGTAAGGTCTTTTCGCCTTCAGAGAGGTTTCTGTTTGAATCAGCGCGAGATTTTATCAGGTCTGTTTCAGCGTTCTTCTGGTTCAGTTCGCTGTTGATGATATCATTTTGGCGAGAGACAGCCGTTTTTTTGGCCTCAAGCGTGAGTTCTTTATCCTGCAATTCCAGCTCCCGCAGGCGATCTTCATAAGAATCATCGCGGGCCTGTCTGGCATCCAGTTTTTTCTCCCGTTCGGCCGCTGCTGCCCGTGCAACTGCTGCTGCACGGTCCTGCTTTGCCTGAGCGGCGGCATTGGCAGCGCGCAGTTCTCTTTGCTGCTGATCCCATGCCTGACGCGCCAGATAGTTATGGCGCTGTTGAGCGGCATCAACCGCATTGATCTGATCCGTAAGGAGCGACTGTGCAGATGCAACAGAGGGAGCCAAAAGGAGTGCGGTTAATACTAAGCGCCTCATATCTGACGGTCCTTAATTATCTTGCTGCGCGGGGGCAGACGCTATTGGGCTGAATGCGTGTTTCCGTCGGGCTGCTCTGGATCATAACAGCTTTGCCTGGAACAAATTCACAGGAACGGCCAACCTGAGCGGAGCTAAATGTCTGGTTGCCCTGCTCATACGTAATGGACACACCTTCGACCAGCGTGCTGCTCGGCACCAGTGAACCCGCACCAACACCAGCTCCCGCGCCACCAATACCGCCAAGCGCACCAAGGCCGGCAGACCCGCCAACACCTGCGCCAAGCCCTGCACCAAGGCCAGCCCCCAGAATACCGCCAACAATTTGGGCTGTCTGGCGGTTGCGTGCGTTGCTCACCTGTACTTTTGCGGGCAGCACGGCAAGAATTTGAACAACCTGAGCCGCCTGTCTCTGATTGACCTGACCGGCAGTGTATGTATCTGCGCGGTTTTCTTCCCCCGGAGTGGTGCAGGCAGCCAGAGAGAATGCAGCAACAAATAATACGCCGACTTTTTTGTATGAAATAATCATCAGGATGTCCTAATAATAAACTGGGAGCAAACGTGCTCGATGCTAAAATATGGAATGTTAAAATTTTGACAAGATTAATTCGATAATATTTAAAAATTTATCCATGAACAGTGTAGGCAGGCCGTGGTGTGCCAGAAGACTATATTGAATAAATAAATGATTAAAACCAAACTGTTTTTTTAAAATCACTATTAATGGCGCGGGGCTTCTGCCGTATGCGCTTATGCTGGTTTGAGTGGGGCTTTTCTGGTTTTGCCGCACACGCTCTTTTCATTGCCGGAGTGCCCGCCCAAGTAGGTGTGGGGCTGGTCTTGGTGGTATACTGCCTACCAGACGTACAGGTTTGGTTTAAAAGGGAAAAGGTATCTCACATGCGCAGACAATGGCCGATTTTTGTTGTGGGATGCATTCTTGCCCTGAGTGCGTCCCCTGTTATAGCGCAGGATAATGAAGAAGATGGTGACTACAAGGCGCTCAGCCAAAAAACCATAAACAATGCCAATGGCATCTGCATAGATTACCTTAATTCCGAACATGGGGATTATTCAGGTGATAAAATGATAGAGTCGAGACCACCCGATGAGGTGACAA
This sequence comes from Acetobacter sp., assembly GCA_047719095.1. Classification (GTDB taxonomy): domain Bacteria; phylum Pseudomonadota; class Alphaproteobacteria; order Acetobacterales; family Acetobacteraceae; genus Acetobacter. The sequence goes on along the minus strand of JBDNSL010000014.1, from coordinate 19,289 downwards.
AAGGCCTGTCCAAAGCCATCCGCGATGAATGCCAAAAACACCCCAAGGAGCGCCTTGATAAGGCTGTATCCAATGTCAGGGCATCCTACACGCGGGAGTTGTCGCAAATTGTCAAAGGGATGAAAATTATAGACAACCCCCTCAATACCCATGGCGGATCATAGGGATACTGGGTGTTTTCCTTACCCTGATCTGGATGAATGGCCCCTTGGGTGACGGGTTAAAAGTCGGGGCCATTTTAATCAGATATGCGAGAAAATGGATTTTTCCGGCAGGCGGGATTTGGGCAGGTTTGCATTAAAGTCGGCATCGGAGTGGTAACCAAGGGCCACGATAACGGCGGGGGATAGGTCTTTTTCCGCCAGTTCCAGTTCCTTGCTCAGAATGGCTGCATCAAACCCTTCCATGGGGGTTGCGTCCACACCAAGGAGTGCAGCAGACAAAAGCAGAAAACCCTGTGCAATATAGGTCTGTTTTTGTGTCCACTCGGGAACATCTCCTGCCTGTTCATGCAGCCCGACAAAGCCCGAACGGCCTTTGTGCGCCAGTGCGCGGGCATCTGCATTGGCGTAACGGCCATCTGCCTGCTCCTGGTCTGCAACGGCTTGCAGGTATTCTGGCGGGAGCGTATTGCGCGCGCTCAACACAATAACATGCGATGCATCCATAACGCGGGATGCATTAAAGGCAAATGTGCCGCTTGTGGCCTTGGCGATCCGGGCTTTACCCGCGTCATTGTCCGCGACAAAAAAGTGCCACGGCTGGGAATTGACGGAGGAGGGGCTGTACCGCAGGGATTCAAGCAGTTGTGCTACAATCGGGGCAGGTATCTTGCGGTTTTTGTCGTACGCTTTGGTTGTGTGGCGGTGCTTGAGAATGCTTGTAAGATCCATAATGTTATCCTGCCTTTTTTCCCAATATGTCATGCCTGATACCGTGGGGGCATCTGCCGTAGAGTGCCCATACGTCGTGCGCGTGGCGTCAGGCTTTATGCCAGTTCTGTACTACAGTGGGTTGTATGGGGCGGGAGATCAAGGGGCATTCCGCCAGTGCCCCTTGTGGGCGGGGGAGCAGGCTTACCCGATGACAATTCTGTCCCGTCCGTCTTTTTTGGCCTGATAAAGGGCTGCATCGGCCTTGCGGATAAGGGCGGATGTTTCAGGCGGCAAGGATTTGTCCCACATGGCAATGCCAAAGGACATGGTAATTTTGCCAAGGGCGAGGCCGTTATAGTGTGGCTCCAGCCGGGACAGGCTGTCGCGCAGGCTTTCCACCCGCTGGACTAGGGCGTTTATCGGGTGGGCGGTTGTAATGATCAGGAATTCCTCGCCCCCAAAGCGGCAGACAATATCGTTACTTCTGAACGAGTTCTGTATTTCGTTGGCGATGGTGCGTAAAACCATGTCTCCCGCATCATGCCCGAATTCATCGTTAATGTGTTTAAAGTGGTCAATATCGGCCATGATCAGGCCTAGTGCGGTACTGTTGCGGCTTGCTGTGGTAATTTCGGCATTCAGGGCCTCTTCCATGTGCCTGCGGTTGTACAGGCCGGTCAGCGGGTCATGGATTGTTTGTTCAAGCAGGTTTTTTTGTAGGTTCTGGTTGACCAGTGCAGAGGCTATGTTTTCAACCAGCGCAACAAGGCGGAAGCGGTTTTCCTCTTCCACATGGCTTTGCAGGTACAAAAGCCCGACAACCTCGCCGCTCGCAAACAGTGGTTCGCAATGGTAAATGCTGACATCACTGTCCACATGCTGGCAGACCACATCCCCCCCCGGAGCAGAGACGGAGTGGCTCTGCCCCAGCCGCAGCGCCCAGCATGATGAGGGGTGAAGGTCATTGCACCCAACTGGCATGTCGCCCCATTGTGCAATGCGTTCAAGCTGGTTGGTTGTGTGGTTGTGGGTATAGAGCGCTCCGGGGATATTGGGGAGCACGCGCGGAACAAACGCGCAGATAATGGCCGAAAGTTCGGCACTTGTGCGGGCAGCCTGTAGGCGGTGGGCCATTTCGCCCAGAAGTTCCATGGCTTCGTTGTTGCGCTTGAGTTCGGTATTGGCCTTGAGCAGCTTGTGGTCGCTTGCTTCTTGCGCCTGCATGGCCGCGTCCAGCCGTGCGGCCATGGTGTTGTAGCCCTGGGCCAGCATGTCAAATTCCGTGCAGCCCATTTTTTCATCAACCCGCACGGCGCGGTTGCCATTGCCAAAGTCGGACATGGCGCGCCCGATCTGGCTGACAGAGCGGCGCATGCCATTGAGCACAACAAACAAAAGACCGTTAACCAGCAGCACAATAATCAGGCAGCCGCCAATAACCAGCTTTCTGTTCCAGTCAACATGGGCTTTGGCGGTGGCTTCACGCGCAATTAGCAGCTCGCGTTCCGTTTCCCGGATTTCGTCAGCTTTTTGTACGATAATGGCCATGTCCACACGGCCTTGCCCAACGATAACCCGCGACCGGGCTTCATCAAAGTGGCCCTGCCGTGCGAGGGTAATCTGCTTTGTCAGGGTGTCTATGCGCTCGTTGGTGGCAATTTGCAGGCTTTGCGCGCGTTCGTGCTGGATGGGGTTATCCTGCACCAGTTGCTCCAGCATATTCACCTTGGAAAGGGCGGAGGCAACGCGGTCGTCAAAATCCTTTACAAAGGAGGCATCCGTGGTCAGCAGGTAGCCGCGCTCCTCGGCCTGTGCCTCGCGCAGGTCGGACAGGGTTTCGGAGACAACTTCGGTAATTTTTTGCCTGTGGGCATTCCACTCAAAGCTTGCGATCATGTTGTTGGAGGCTGAAAGGAGCAATCCTGACAGGCAGACCAGATTAATGCTGACAATGGAGCCGACAAAGACAATCCGGGATGTAAGGGAGTGGAGAAAAATATTCTCTTTTAAATACAAAATTTCACGCAAAATACAGTATATATAGAGGGCTTTCAATTCCGTTTTGGTAATATTTCAAGAACATTCTATGAATATATGCCCCCATTTCATTCAGTATTAAATGAACAGCTAAAACGCATGTGCATATATCCGCGCACTAAGGGGCCACAGGCCGTATAGGTCGGGGAGGGCTGGTCCGCTCGGAGGGCACGTGGAGGTATGGGCTGGGGTGAAAGCCTGCAATTGATATTGAGTCGCATATGCGGTATTGACCTGCATCATCTGTCTCCCAGAGTCTTCAGGCTTATGCGGTCCAACGTTCTTACCCTCTCCCAACTTCTCATCTCCCAGCGTTCGGTGTTTGTCCGCATGGTCAAGCAGATTGTGGGCAGCCGTCCGGAGGCGGAGGATGTGGTGCAGGGGCTGTGGATCAAGCTACAGGGGGTGGAGGATGATCGCTCCATAGAAAATCCGCGGCCTTACCTTGTGCGGTTGGCACTAAATTCGGCTAAAACACACAAGATGCGTACAAAGCGGCATGATCAGGCCCAGCAGGACGCACAGGCGCTGCTGCACGGGAGCATGGAAAGTTTTTCCCCCGAGCGTGTTACAATGGGGCGTGAAAACATTGAGCATATGGACACTGTGATCAGGGCTTTGCCCGAGCGGACACAGCATATACTTTATTTGAATAGAATTCAGGGTGTATCGCAGCAGCGCATTGCGGTGGAGTTGGGTATTTCCACCACATCGGTTGAGCGGCACATGCGGCGTGCGCTGGATATTATAGCCATGAACCGGGACGCAGGGCCGTCCTGAGCGTAAAAACAGAATTAGGGCAGCGGTCTGTAGAACAGTGTGCTGCAAGCAAACATATTTATATTAAGAATAGGTCTGTTCCGTGTCTGCTTCAAGTTCTCAGTCCCCAACACGTATCAAGGCCCGGGAGTGGGTGATCGTGCTGGCGTCTGGCCATGCCACCCCCCAGAGTATTGCAGCCGTAAGGGCGTGGCTGGCAGAGGCAGAAGCACACAGGCAGGCTTTTGAGGAGGAACGCATGCTCTGGCAGGACCTGCGTATGTCCGAGCCGGTGCTGGCCCAGGCCGCGCGGCATGCCCCTCCCCAGCGGGTTTCGCGTTGGGGAGGGTGGAAAAAACGCAGCATGGTTGTCGCACCCGCCATGGCCGCTCTGGCGGGGGTGCTGTATTTTCTGCCCGATATAATGCTCCGCCTGCGTGCGGACTACCTGACCCATGCGGGCGAGGTGGCAAGCTACACCCTGCCCGATGGCTCCCATCTGGCGCTGGACGCGCAATCGGCCGTGGCCGTGCATTTTACCCCAACCGAACGCAGGGTGGACCTGCTGGCCGGTCGATTGTGGGTGGAGGTAAGCCACCCCGATGCACGGCCCTTTCGTGTTGTGGCGGTGGATGGCGTAACGCAGGACGTGGGTACGGCCTTTTTTGTCGGGTGCGATAAGGGCCGGGTGGATGTGGCAACCACTCAGGGGCGTGTATCTGTTGGCAAGCTTGGTGCTACCGGGCGCACGGACCTGCTGGTAGGGCAGGCGGCGCATTACCTGCGGGGTGGTGCGGTTGTGCGTGACCCAGCCGTGGACCCCGAGGACGTGGCTGCGTGGCGATACGGCGAACTTGTCATTCGCAACCAGAGTGTGGCCGAGGCCCTGCGCCTTGTTGCGCGCTACCGCCACGGGCCAACATGGGTCTGGGCCAATACCGCAGGCATGGACCGGGTGGATGCCGTGCTGCGCAGTGACCGCCCCGATGATGCAATTTTATCCCTGATCAATGGCCGAGGCTTAAAGCTGACCCACCTGCCGGGGAATGGTCTGGTCATTACTTCTGCAACACACTGAATTTTTTTTGAGCACAGGGGGTGGGTAAACACGCGTGAGGTGAGTCTTAGGTCTGTATGCAGGGAGTTGCGAATGCATCTCACTGTCGGTTTTGGCTGTCCCTGCCATAACCCGATGGTTGTTTGTCAGGTGAAAGATGCATCACATTTTGTTTGGTCGCCGTTTAAAAAATCTGTCCGTCGGCTGGTACGCTCTGGGCGGGCTTTTGTGCAGTTCAACAGCAGCTATGCCGGTCGTTGCGCAAACAGTGCCCCTGTCCGGGGTGGGCGTGCATACGTTCAATATTGCATCTCAGCCTTTGGCTGCGGCCATGCGCCAGTTTTCCCGCCAGTCTGGCGTTCAGGTGTCTGTCCCGACCTCTCTTGCACATAATCTGGTGTCTCCCGGCGTGTCGGGCACGTTGAGCGCGCAGGATGCGCTGGGTAAAATGCTGGTGGGCACCGGGCTGGGCTTTAAGGGCACAGCCCCCACGTCCGTGGCTCTTGTGCCCAATGGGGGAGGGGGTGCCCCCGTGTCCAAGGCGCAGGACGAAAATCTGGATGTGGTTGGCCGCGCACGCACGGCCAGCACCATGGCGTCTTCTGGCACCAAAACAAACACGCCACTGGTCAATACCGCGCAGTCCATAACCGTTATCAGCCGCCACGAAATGGATAACCGGGGCGTGCTCAGCCTTAATCAGGCCATCCGTTATATTGCGGGCGTGCTACCCGACCAGCGCGGGGCAACAGCCACACGCTATGACCTGTTTACCCTGCGCGGGTTTACGGTGCCCACATTTTTGGATGGTCTGAAGGAGCAGAGCAGCCCCAACGGCTATGCCACGGCCCAGACCGATACCTCCCGGCTTGACCGCATAGAAGTGCTTAAAGGCCCGTCGTCTGCACTGTATGGGCAGTCCAGCCCCGGCGGGCTGGTTGCTCTTTCCAGCAAGCTGCCAACCGAAGACAAATTTTATGGTGGGCTGAACGCAACGGGCGGCAGCTTTGACCTGTACCGCGTGGATGGAGATATCGGGGGCTGGGCAACCAAGGATGGTTCCGTGCGGTACCGCCTGTATGGTACGGTCAATGGGTCGCACAGCCAGCTTAGCCAGACGGTCAACCGGCGTTACAGCATTAGCCCTGCCATAACATTTGGCGGAGATGGCCCCACAACCTTTACCCTGCTGGGTAATTACCAGTACGATCCCAAAAATGCCTCCTACGGCTCGGTGCCGCTGGAAGGCTCGCTTAAAAAAGCCGCCTTTGGTTACGTGCCGCAGAATTTTTATGATGGCGACCAGTCTTACGAGGAGTTTGACCGCAACCACGGGGCCATAACCTATATTTTCAAGCATGAGTTCAACAAGAACTGGAGCGTTGCATCACGCGGGCGTTATGATGATATCCGTACAAAATACAAAAGTGTTTACAGCTACGGCACCTATCTGGACGCATCCTATAACCGCAATATGGCCATGGAACAGCTTGGCAACTTCAGCCGTGGTGTGGGTTTTGCCAACGAACGTATGCAAAACCTTGCATTTGATAGCCAGGTAAAGGGCCGGTTTGATACGTCCATTCTGCACCACCAGCTTATGGTGGGGTTTGACTACCAGCAAAGCCACGCCACTGAAATAGATGGTTGGGGTAGTGCTCCCTCCATCAACGTGCTTAACCCGATTTATGGGCAGCAGATTACAGCGCCTGCGGCTTCAAGCAACTATGTAACAAACCAGCACCAGATCGGGCTGTATGCGCAAGATCAGATCCGTCTCCAAAACCTGTATCTGACCGGCAGCCTGCGGAATGACTGGTATCGGAGCGATCAGACCGAATACATAGGCAACCAAAGGACAAAACAGACCCCCGAGCAGATTACCTTCCGTGCTTCTGGGCTGTATCATTTTGACTTTGGGCTTTCGCCTTATATTTCCTACGCGACCTCTTTCCAGCCACAGGCCGGGGTGGTGTCCAGTGATAGCGGGGCGCATACCCGTCAGGCGGACCCCAGCATGGGCAAACAGCTTGAGGGCGGGTTTAAATACCAGATTCCCTCTCTGCCAATTCTGCTTACGGCTGCGGGGTTCCATATCGAACAGACCGGCGTTCTGGTGGCTGTTCCCAATTCCAGCTATTCCACCCAGAGTGGTAAGGTCCATTCCGATGGCTTTGAATTTGAAGCCCATGTGGAAGCCTACAAAGGGCTGGACGTAACAGCAGCGCTAAGCACCCAGCATGTGCGTGATGATTCAACAGGCAAACCCCTTATAGGGGCCAACAAGGGCAATGCGTCGCTGTTTGCCTTTTACACCATGCAGTCCGGCCGCATGAAAGGCTTCGGGTTTGGGGGCGGGGTGCGTCATGTTGCCTCCTCTTACGGTGGCACTGCGTCTTATGGTGCAGTTACGGTGCCGTCCTATACCCTGTTTGATGGGTCCATCAGCTACGATATGGCCAATCTGGGATCGACCTTTAAAGGCTGGAAGTTGCAGGCCAGTGTGCGCAACCTGTTTAATAAGCGCTACGTGGCAAGCTGCTACGGCTATGCCCCGTATGATGAGTGGTGCTGGTACGGAGAGCGGCGTAACGCACAGGCCAGCATAGGCTACACTTGGTAAGGTTGGGCCAGACTGTTGGCGCGTAAGGAAAAACCACCAGTTTTCTGGTGGTTTTTTTGTGGCTGTTTTTGCAAGGCGTGGGGCAGGGGTGGAACCTTGCGCAGTTGTTGGAGTTCATGGCGTGGTCAGCCGCCATAATGGTGCCGTAAAAATAACCAAGGCTCACACAATAAAGCCGTGCTTGGCTTTGACCCAAAAGGAATGGATCTGGTGAACACAAAGCTCCTTGTTGCCGTTATGCTTAACGGCGTTTTACTGGTGGGGTCTGCCGCCCATGCACAGGGCATGGGGCCGGGTGGACCGGGGGGTGGTCCCGGTGGTCCCGCAGGGCAGGGGCCGCGTGGCAATCCGGGTATGCACAAGGCTCCCCCGCAAGTGCAGGGTGGGCCGGGCCGTGGCGGCAACCGGGGTGGCCGTGGTGGTCCGGGCATGGATTCCGATCATTATGACATGAACCGCCGCTGGCAGCGCGGAGACCGGTACGATGGGCCAGTCAACAGCCGCTGGTATGTTAATGACTGGCGCGGCCACCGTGGGCTGTATGCTCCCCCGCAGGGCTATCGCTGGATGCAGTATGGCGACCAGTACTTGCTGACCAGCATTACCAGCGGCGTTATTGCCGGGGTGGTCAGTGGTGTTCTGTCCTCAAGCATGGTGCGCTAACGCCGCTACAGCCTGCTGGCCAGTGGACCACCAGATTGTGCGGCAGGCGGGTTATCCACAGATTCTGAGGATGCTTGCGTGGGTAAGCCTGTGGATGAAAAGCGGATAAACAAAGGGTTGCAATCCGGGGCGGTGCTTGGTAGGCATCGCTCCGTCCTTGGGGAGTAGTTACCCTCAGTCATGAGGGGCCTTCATCAACACACTTGGCTTTCGGGCCATGGTGGAGGCAGCGTTTTGCATAAAAACGCCAGGCAAGACCAACGGCAGTGGAGCCTCCAGATGCGGCCGGGGGAGTTCCGTCTGCTGTGTGTGTTTCTTGCGGCCCCTGGATTTGTCATGACTGGTATTTTCACGCTGGGTGTTCTTGGTCTCAGCCTGTCTGTGGACGCCTTTGCCGCGGCTGTTGGCAAAGGGGCCACCGTGCAAAACGCCCGTTTGAATGATGCCGTGCGCATTGGCGCGGTCTTTGGTTTTTTTGAAGCGATAACCCCCGTAATTGGCTGGGTTCTTGGGCTGGCGCTCAGCACATGGATTGCAGCCGTTGACCACTGGATTGCCTTTGGCCTGCTGCTGGCTATTGGTGGCAACATGATCCGCCTTGCATGCAAGGGGGAAGACCAGAACACCCCCGAGCAGGAAGTTAAACAGGCCCGCCATAACCGGGGTGTACTGGGGCTGGTTACAACCGCACTGGCCACCAGTATTGATGCAACGGCTGTTGGGGTCAGCCTTGGTGTTATGCGGGTTAATATTCTGGCAGCCTGCTTGGTTATTGGGGGCATTACAACGGTTGTTGCCACGCTGGGCGTGATTGTTGGCCGGCATGCCAGTGCGTGGATTGGCCGCTATGCGGAAATTCTGGGTGGCGTGGCCCTGATCGGCATAGGCTGCTCCATTCTTTACACACATCTGAGCGCACCATAACGCGGAGTGGACCGGGGGCGCGTCAGGGCTGCCCCACTTGTGCGGTTGTGGCAGCGTATGGCCTGGCAAGGGGCAAGTTTATGCCGCACAGCAATTGTTATGTTATACTATAACGAATATAGTGGAGGCCATTCTGTTGCAACAGTAAGGTCTTCCCATGCCTACCAGATTGCCTGTTACCGTTCTGTCCGGTTTTCTTGGAGCCGGAAAAACAACGCTGCTCAACCATATTCTCAATAACCGTACCGGGCGCCGTGTTGCGGTTATCGTGAATGATATGAGTGATGTGAACATAGACGCCGATCTGGTGCGCGGCGGGAGCGACCTGTCCCGCACGGACGAAAAACTGGTGGAAATGAGCAACGGCTGCATCTGCTGCACCTTGCGCGACGATCTGTTGCAGGAGGTGCGGCGTCTGGCGCAGGAAGGGCGGTTTGATTATTTGTTGATCGAATCAACAGGTATTGCAGAACCTCTCCCCGTTGCCGCAACATTTGAATTTACGGACGAGGCAGGCCACAGCCTTGCGGACATTGCGCGGCTGGACACAATGGTTACCGTTGTGGACGCGGTTAATCTGCTGCGAGATTACAGTTCCACCGACTTTCTCAAAGATCGGGGGGAGACCGCGGGAGAGGACGATGACCGAGCACTTGTATCCCTGCTGGTAGAACAGATTGAGTTTGCAGATGTTGTGGTGCTGAACAAGGTTTCCAGTGCAACGCCAGAGCAACGCTTGGCCGCCCGTCAGATTATTGCAAGCCTGAATGCGGATGCAGAAATTGTGGAAGCCGACAACTCCGTTGTCCCTCTGGATAAGGTGTTGGACACACACCGCTTTGATTACGAAAAAGCCCATAAAAACCCGTTATGGTACAAAGAACTTTACGGGTATGCCAACCATATTCCAGAGACCGAGGAGTATGGCATACACAGCTTTGTCTTTACAGCAAGGCGGCCGTTTAACCCTGTAAAGTTCAAGGCTTTTATAGATCATGCATGGCCCGGTGTTGTGCGGAGCAAAGGGTATTTCTGGCTGGCAACGCGGCCCATGTGGGTGGGTGAGCTTGGGCAGGCCGGTGCGCTGGTCAAAACCGAGGCTGCCGGGCACTGGTGGGTTGCCATTCCCCCCGAACACTGGCCAGAGGATAAGGACTGGCAGGATATGCTGGTCACCCGATGGGACCGTGTTTACGGCGACAGACGGCAGGAAATGGTGTTTATAGGTACACCGGATATGGACGAGGCCGCCATATGTGCCGCCTTGAACGCCTGCCTTGTGCCCGACACAGGGCAAACCCTGTTTAATGCACAGGAGTTTGCCCATATGCCAGACCCGTTTCCGGTATGGCAGAGGGAGCCTGTTGCGGAATGACCCGTACGCAGCCCCCCACCAATGAGCGAACCCTGCGCCACGAGGTCTGGCGCAGGTATGACGGAAACGACTGGCAGGCGTTTGACGCCCTGCCTCCAAGCATACGCCAGCGTGTTACCCAGCACAGTTACGATGCGTGGTCAGTCAATGTGCTTATGCTCTGGCGGCATTACAAACGGACCTACGGCCGCACACAACGGGCAGAAAAAGCACTGATCCGTTATCTGGACTATTGCGAGCGGCTGGAATGCGCGGTGTTTGCTACGCGTTATGGGGAGCAGTATGGCATGCCGCTCCCCCACATGGCGGCAGGCGGCACAGTGCAAAGGTAGGAGGGACGTGCGGATATTAGGTCTTGTTGTCTTTGCTATTCCGTCGTAAATGCAATAGAACAAAAGATGAACACAATACGTGCGGGGGACAACTATGGCAGTAGCGGAGCGGATCGTGTTTCAGCCATTTGTATGGCAGGGAGCGGCCTTGCGGGCAGGGGCACCTATCCTGTGCCCCAATGTGGAGGATGCACGCAGACGGGTGGATAAAATCCGTGCTGGCGTCCTGCATGTTGCCGGGGCTGTTGTTGTGCGCATGCAGGTGGATGAGGACATAGGCGATTACGGTGAACCGGAATATCTGGAGCAGATCGGCGATGTTCCCGGCCAGGAAGATGAGGGCTAACGCCTTGCCCCCAACAGCCCGTTTTAAAGCAGCCCTTACGGCACCATCAGCCCTGACTGACAAAGGGGTGATTGCACATGCGCAACACTCTGTAGGAACTGGCGCATCTTCCTGCTAAAGAGGGCGCAATAGGGGTTGGGGAGTAAGGCCCGGCCTATGGGTTGATGGTAAAGGATTGTGTTTATGGCTGTGCAATATGCCACGGTAACATGGGAGCAACTGCATCGGGATGCCCGGGCGCTGGCGGCGGCCCTTGTGCCCAGAATGCCCTTTAAAGGTATTGTCGCAGTCACCCGTGGCGGGTTGATCCCCGCAGCCATTGCGGCAAGGGAGTTGGGTTGTCGGTTGATCGAGACCATTTCCGTCGTGACATACGATGAGGAGGAAATGGGCCATCCCCAGATTATCAAATCCCCCGATGCCGCAGGGGACGGGGAGGGGTTCTTGATCATTGATGATCTGGTTGATTCCGGCGTGACCGCGCGTTTTGTGCGCGAGCGCCTACCCAAAGCCTATTTTGCCTGCCTGTATGCCAAGCCCGCCGGTAAGGCCTTGACCGACCTGTTTATTACCGAAGTTCCGCAGGATACGTGGGTTCTTTTCCCTTGGGATACGGCTCCGTTGTTTGTGCCGCCACTGGTCAGCAACAAAAAAGAGTGTGCGGAGTAATTTTTTTAGCGCGGTAGGGTTGCCAGTTTGTGATTAGACGCCTAGTTTCCCGCTTGTTCGGGGCGTGGCGCAGCCTGGTAGCGCGCGTGTTTTGGGTACACGAGGCCCCCGGTTCGAGTCCGGGCGCCCCGACCATAAATAAAGCGGGAGGCACACCATGCCAGCGCGTATTTATCAGCAGTCCAAGCCAGCCGGGCAGTCCGGTCTGGCAGGCACCCGCAAGTGGGTGTTCGAGTACGGGCAAAATGCCCCACGCAGGCAGGACGCCCTTATGGGGTGGACCGGCAGCGCGGATACAAGTTCCCAGTTGCGGCTTTTGTTTGAAACATGCGAGGCAGCCGAGGCCTATGCCCAGCGTGAGCATATTGCTTACGAAGTGGAGCAGCCTGTGCAGCGGCACCGTCGCCCCAAAGTTTATGCCGATAATTTTGGCTATAAACGGGTCCAAAACTGGACACATTGATTTTTGGCCCCTCCTGCCTCTGTGCGGCAGGGGCTATTTCGCGCCCTTAGCTCAGTTGGATAGAGCAACAGCCTTCTAAGCTGTGGGTCATTGGTTCGAATCCAATAGGGCGCGCCAGTTTTTACGCATAGAGTTATGTGTTGCCTGCTGGCACCAACAGCCGCCCTTTTGCGCGCCTGTTGGGGGAAGCTGCTATGGGCCTACCCCATTTTAGGTAGCCTGCGTTGCTCCGCTTTTCAGATAAAAATTTGTTTTTGAGACGGAACTCGCTGTAAGAGTGCGTCCTGCTTAGTATTTTGAGCCAACAGTTTCACATAAAACCGAGTGCCTAACCCCATGACCGTTGTTTCCACGCTTCCACGGCAGCGCCGCACTCAGGCTGACCGTAGTGCAGCAACCCGCGCCAGAATTATCAATGCAACGCTAAGCATGCTTCAGACCGAAGGCTATGCTGCCACGACCATTCAGCGCATTGCCAAGGCTGCGGGTGTCAGCCTTGGTGCCTTGCAACATCATTACCCGACAAAATCGCTGATAATGGCAACAGTCCTGAGGCACTATGCGGTCAAGCGCGCGCGCATTTACCGTCAGGCCCTGCGCCTGAAGGTGGACCCCGTTACACGGATTGATGCCATGATGGATGCCATGTGGCGGATGGTAACCGATGGTCCGGATTTTATTGCCACGGTGGAGATAGAGCTTGCGCGCCGCAGTGACCCCGAACTGCGGGCTGCGACCGAATCTGTTCTGGCCCGGATTGACCAGTTTATGACACGCTGGCTGGCCCGCACGGCCCAGCCAGATACGCATTTTATCAACCTGCGTCTGATCAACACCACCTTGTTGCGCGGCATCGCTGTGGAAATTGCACGCGGCACGCCCATTGCGGACATGGAGGGGGCGTATGCTCTGTGGCGGCAATTTTCGCGGCAGGAACTGCTTAAAATTTTCCATGAAGACAGGTGAGTAGGCGGTTTCGTTTCTAATTCGGAATTATTTTCGTTGATCGTCAAAAACAAGTAAGTTATATTGTTTGTATTAGACCGGGAAAAGCCCCCACACCGGGGGTGCGCCGTAAAACGCGAGAAAGGCCAATACATGACAATGCCGCCGCTTAGTGCTGATCAGGTCTCGCAGTCCGAGGTCACAGGCCGTGTGAACAAGGTCAGGGCAGAAATGGAAAAAGCGGGTTTTTCCGCATATATTTCATTTGATCCTGATAATATCTATTACCTGACCAATTTTGCGAACTTCGTTCATGAACGTCCGTTCATTCTGGTCATCACGCCTGCGGATGTGTTTTTCATTATTCCCCGGCTGGAAAAAGCCCATGTGGCGCGCCATCAGGTTGGTAACCCGACCTTGCGGGAGTATGCCGAATTCCCAGCCGTTGCGGGTTCGCGCTGGTCAGACCGTCTGGCAGAAGTGCTGCCAACACAGGGGACTATTGGGGTGGAGGGCGCTTGCCCTGCGTGGCTGAGTGCTGCCGTGCCCAACCCGACCAGTGTTCTCAATATTATTGACACGATCAGGCAGATTAAATCCCCGCATGAGGTGTCACGCATCGCATGGACCAGCGATGTCATGACAAAAGCGCTGGCACTCATGCTGGCTGAGTTGAAAACGGGTCGGGTTGTGGCGCAGGTTATTGGCGGAGTAACGCCATATTTTTATCAGCGTTGTCTGGCCGAAGTGTCAAACTACAACGTCATGTCCAGCCGTGGTGCAGGGTTAATTCAGCCCCCGAGCTATACGGATGATCCGCATAATTTTTCCTGCCTGACGGCCCCCTGCCTTCCCGGTGGCCCGTTTTTGGCCCTTATTGCAGGAAAACTGAGTGGTTATGGTGCCGAAATTGAACGCACCGTGTTTTTGGAGCACATTCCAGAACACGCAAAGCGTCCTTTCGAGACCATGATGGAAATGCGTTACAAAACGTATGAAATGCTCAAGCCCGGTGCAGTCGGTTCGGAAATTGATGCAGCGTGTCAGGCCATTGCCCACAAGGCTGGGTATGCCACCCCATTACACCGCACAGGCCACAGTTTTGGCGTGACCAGCCACGAAGCCCCGTTCCTTGCTCTTGGAGAAGACAACGTTATTCAGCCGGGTATGCTGTTTAGTGTTGAACCGGGAATTTATATTGCAGGGCAGAATGGGTATAGGCACTCTGATACTGTTCTGGTGACGGAAACCGGGTACGAGATACTGACAAAATACCCCGATGCCAAAGAAGATCTGATTATAACCTGATCAGAACAACCGCCTGTCTTGTGCATAATTCCCACATGACAGGCGGCAGGGGTGCCCAAAAGCCATACACCAGAACCGTAATGTCACCGGCGGTTCTGGGTTACTGAAATCCTGAGAGGATAAAAGCCCATGTCCATTGCTGACAGGCTGGAAAGCCTTCCGTTCTCCGGGTTCCATTACCGGCTTCTCCTGCTCGGAGGGCTTGGGTACTGCTTTGATGGTCTGGATGGCGCCATTCTGGCCTTTATCATGCCGCCGCTGCAAACGCTGTGGCATCTGTCCACAGCACAGCTTGGCCTGTTGGGGAGTGCGGCATTTCTGGGGTATTTTATTGGCGCGTTTCTGGCGGGCATTCTGGCTGACCGTTACGGCCGCCGCCCGGTCATGATGTGGGCACTTGCCTGTTACTGTGTGGGGTCTTTTGTGTCCGCCTTTGCTCAGGACTGGCACAGTTTTATCCTGTGCCGCATTGTTGCTGGTGCAGGCACGGGTGCGGAATCTGCCATTATAGCACCCTATCTTTCGGAATTTGTGTCCCGTCGTTACCGGGGGGCTTTTACGGGAGCACTTGCCGGTTTTTTCTCCTTTGGTTTTCTGGGTGCGGCAATACTGGGTTACCTGCTTGTGCCGGGTTCGGCCAATGGGTGGCGCATCGCCCTTGTGCTGACATCCTGCCCGGTTGTTATGCTGTTGTGGTGGCGGCGCGCTTTGCCTGAATCACCCCGCTGGCTTGTAAAAACGGGTCAGGCAGACAAGGCTCATGCTGTTTTGTGCCAGATAGAGGCCGATCTGGGCGTGGCCTCGCCCTCCGGTCTGGGGGATGATGACGTGTGCGTGGTGCAGCACTCCGTAGCCCGCCAGATATCCAGCCTTGGAGCGAAAAAACTTCGGAAAATAACACTGACAATCTGGGCTTTGTGGCTTTCGGTGACGTTCAGCTATTACGCGTTTTTTTCCTGGCTTCCCACACTGCTGATCGCTCGTGGCTTTACCATGGCGCATAGTTTTGGGTTTTCCATTGCTATTTGTGCCGCACAAATTCCGGGCTATTTCAGTGCTGCGTACTGCAACGAAAAACTGGGCCGCAAAACAACACTGGTTGTGTATCTGTCCGCAGCGGTTGTGAGCGCGTTCGGGCTTGCAGTTGCCGCAACTCCGCCTGCCATTCTTGCGGCTGGTATGCTGCTCTCGTTCTTCATGAATGGCACTTACGCCAGTGTTTATGCCTATACACCCGAGGTTTTTCCAACAGATATCCGTGCCACCGCAACAGGCATGGCCTCCGCCGTGGGCCGGGTGGGTGCAATTGTCGCGCCAATTGCGATTGGGGTGCTTTATCCCCGCACGGGCTTTGTTGGTGTTTTTTCGCTCACCGCTGGCATTTTGTTGCTTGGCGCGCTGTGCATCCTCTTTTTCGGACCCACAACAACCAATCGGTCATTGGAGGAGATTGTCGATGAATACTGATGTTTTCCTCAGACGGTCAGAAGTGTGACCCGAGATAAATCTTAAAAAACGAAACGCCTAATCCTTAGGAAAACCTAACGAGAGATCAAAATAATGCGCTCAATGTTACGATGCAGAAACAATATCCTGCTTTGCACAAGCGCGCTGGCGCTGTCGATGGTCTGTTCCGCTGTGCAGGCATCTGCTGCAAATTCCGGCTCTGTGCCGGTTGCGCCACGCCCCCATGGGGGCAAGGCTTCTACGGCTGTATCAAAAAAACACGTGATGGCTAAAGGGGCCGAGGAGGTAACAGTCAGTCGGGTACGCAATGCCTTTGGTCAGGTGGCAAGGCAGCGCGAGAGTATTTCCGTGACCCACATAGACGCCAACACCCTTGCCCAGCATCAGGTGACGGATGTTAAAGGGTTGATGAACCTTGCCCCCAATCTGACCGTACAGCCTCAGGGCACGGGGTCGGGTGTAAACTTTACCTTGCGCGGTGTTGGCCTGAGCGACTTTACGTCCAATAACACGCCATCTGTCATGACATATGTGGACGGGGTTGCCCTGCCCATTGGCTACATGGCGGGGGCGGCCATGTTTGATATGGCTGGGGTGGATATTCAAAATGGTCCGTCCGGGTTTACGCATGGCCAGAGTGTCACGGCGGGTGAAATCAATATCAAAACCGCTGATCCAACCAAAACCCTGCACTATGGTGCTTCTGAAGATCTTGCGACCTATAACCGCAGTATTACAAACCTGTACGTATCAGGCCCACTGGCTGCAAACCTGCAATATCGTGTTGCAGCCTTTACCCAGCACGGGGGCGGGTTCCAGAAAAACATAGATACAGGCCAAACCCTTGGTAACGCCAATAAGGGTGGGTTGCGCGCCAAACTGGCATGGCAGCCCGATGATAAAACCAACATTGTGTTCAGTGGTAACTGGATGCAGGATAACTCTCAGGCTATGGGGGCCTACAATATTCAGGACCTCTCACGCGGGACACCGGCTTACCAGAACAACCTGAACACCGGTTGGGGGTTCAGCCCGGCTTTTTTAAAGCTGACGGGTAATTCGGCAAATGCAAAACCCTCCTACAACAACACGTTCTGGGGGGCTGGGCTTAATGTTACGCGTAACCTTGGCTTTGCGGACCTGACCACCATTAGTGCGTTCCAGCAGATGTACATCCACAACCTTATGGACCTGGATGGCACGCACTATGCGATTTATGATGATGTGGTCAATACAAATGCCAACCTGTTCTCGCAGGAGGTCAGGCTTTCCTCCCGGCCGGAGCGCAAGCGTGTGCAGTGGACTGCTGGCATGTATTATAACCGCACGGACATGCGCTCCACGTTCTTTAACGATTACACGCAGTCGGGCACGCGGCCCTACATGCAGCGCACAAGCTATAATCAGGACCAGCAGGCATTCAGCCAGTATGGCCACCTGCGTTTTGAAGTGATCAGCAAGGTGCACCTTGTTGCCGGGATCACGCATGAATCCGATGACCGCGCACTGACCAACATGGAAACCCTGCGGTATAATACCCCGGCATACCCAACTCCGTATGATATGCGGTATCCGCGGCATGGCGCACTGACCAACCAGTTCTCCGGCATGGGTGGGATTGAATATCAGGCGCTTAAAAACCTTATGGTTTACGGCACCATACGCAAAGGGTTTAAACCCGGTGGGTTTACGGCCAACAATACGGTGCTTGATTCCCAGCTTGTGCCCACTAAGCCTGAATCCCTGCTGGCGTATGAGGTTGGGTTCAAGTCCGACTTTTTCCATAACAAACTTCGGATCAATACCGATGCGTTCTGGTATGACTACCACGGGCAGCAGGTGGCGGGTCTGGCTTTTGTGCAAAACTATGGTGTTGTCGGGCAGTATCTCAACGTTCCCAAAAGCCGGATATGGGGCGTGGAAATGGAGATAGATGCCAACCCCATTCCCGGCCTGATGTTGCACCAGCATATTGGCTATGAGCGTGGCAATTATCAGGACTATAACGCCCTCGATACAACAGCCATGACAAATGCCTATATCCATACAGGTGTTCTCAGCCCGTACTATCGTAGCTTCAACCATGTGGACATGGGTATTCCCAAGCTTACCTTGCAAGGATCGGCGTCCTATAAAGCCTACCTGACCAAGGACTGGACCCTGACACCCAATATTGACTACAGCTTCCGTGGGTCCCAGCAGGATGTGCCCGGTAACGTGCTTTACCGTATGCCAGCCTATTTTTTGATGGATGTCGGGCTGACCTTTGCGCCCAAAAATAACAAATGGTCGCTCTCAGTCTATGCCAACAACATTATTGACCGGCACTACGATGTTACGCGCCAGACAGGGCTGAATGGTATTTTTGGTGTGCCCGGTACGCCGCGTATGGTTGGCGGTCGCTTCCGTGTTGATTTTTGATTAAAGGGGGCGGTTGCCAAAACGCCTGATGGTATCAGGCAGTTATGGGCTGGAGGGGGCAGGGGTGCCGCCTCCAGCCTTTTGCGTCAGATAATATAGTCAATGGGGGGAAGTGTCTGGTCCATGTTCAGGGCGGGCATGCCCTTGTGGCGCACACCCACCTTGCGGGCAGGGTTGCCCACCACGGTGGTAAAGGGGGGAACGGGTTCGAGCACAATGGAGCCCGCGCCAATTTTGGCCCCTTCGCCAATTTCAATATTGCCCAGCACCTTAGCACCCGCGCCAATGAGCACGCCCCGGCGCACCTTGGGGTGGCGGTCCCCGCAATGTTTGCCCGTGCCACCTAGAGTGACATTTTGTAAAATGGAAACATCGTCTTCTATAATAGATGTTTCCCCCACTACAATGCCGGTGCCGTGGTCGAACAGAATGCGTCGGCCAAGACGCGCTGCGGGGTGAATGTCCACGCCAAACAGTTCGGATGCGCGGCTTTGCATGTGCAGTGCCAGATGCCGCCGCTCGGATAGCCAGAGCCAGCGTGCAACCCGGTAGGTCTGCACCGCGTGGTACCCCTTAAAGAACAGGAACGGGGTGACAAAATCCGGGCAGGCCGGGTCCCGCTCCCGAATGGCCAGCAGGTCGGCGGCTGCGGCGCATACAATATCGGGTTCTGCGTCAAAGCTTTCCTTTACCAGTTCGGAAAGGGCGTCGGCTGCAACGGAGCGGTCCCCCAGCTTGCGCCCGATCAGGGCGGCAAGGGCGGAGGCAAAGCTGGAATGGCTGCGCACGCCCGTTGCCAGCAGGCCGCGCACCAGCGGGTCGTGGCAGTTGCATGCCTCCTGCGTCATCTGCCGCCACAGCACATTGAGCTGTGGCGCGCAAAGGACGCTGCTTTCCTCAAAATGGCTGGAACTGACTGAGGCTACATGACCGTCCTGCATCCCGGCTTACTCCGTACTACAAACCCATGGCGTGCTTTACAAAGGCTTTCCGCAGGGCAGGAAAGCGGTGCACGCCAGCAATAC